>DATGMS010000422.1:0-2846 GCA_035307285.1 Cyclobacteriaceae bacterium | reverse complement strand
GCATTTTCGTTGGCCTCAGCACCTGAATTGCAAAGGAACAGATCGTACTCCGGATAATCCGAAAGTTCGCCCAGCTTGTTTGCCAGTTCACGTTGTATAGGAATCTGAACGGAATTGGAATAAAAAGTTATTTTATCCAGTTGATCCTTCAGTCGCTGGTTAAAGTGGGGATGACTATGGCCGATCGAGATCACGGCATGGCCACCATACAAATCAAGGTATTCCTGTCCTTGGTCATCCCATATCCGGGAGCCGCTTGCACGGACTGGGGTGACGTTCATCAATGGGTAAACATCAAATGGTTTCATGGCATCAGGGTTTAAAAGGCGATACTTTTCAGGTTCAATCCTTCCTTTTCGTCTAGTCCAAAAGCAAGGTTATAGTTTTGGACTGCCTGTCCGGAGGCGCCTTTTAGCAGGTTGTCGGAAATGGAATAAACCACCAGCTGTCCGGCTTCTTTTTTCAGATGGATGATACACTTATTGGTATTTACCACCTGCTTAAGGTCAATATCCTGTCGGGATACATGGGTAAACGGTGCATCTTTATAAAACTCTTCATATACGGTGTAGGCTTCTTCTTCACTCCCTTCAAAAGGAAAATAGGCGGTGATCCAAATGCCTCTGCTGAAGTTGCCGCGGTACGGCACAAAAAGCGTTTCCTGATCGAAATCCGGATTCAGGAACTTGAATGTTCGGTTGATTTCCGTTAAATGCTGATGGTTGAAAAGTTTATAAACCGATATATTCTGGTTTCTTTGGCTGAAATGGGTGGTTTCGCTTAATTTCTTGCCCGCGCCAGTGCTGCCCGTAATCCCAGTTACATGTATGGCTTGCTTCACCAGCTTTTTGGCAACAGCAGGAGCCAGGGCCAATTGTATAGTGGTGGCAAAACATCCCGGATTGGCAATTTTTTTGGCTTTATGAATGGCTTCTTTATTGGTCTCTGGAAGGCCATAGACAAAACCGTAGGACTCATCCCGAAAATCGGTACTGAGGTCGATGATTACAGTGTCCGTATGAAAGCTATGTTTTTCCAAAAAAGGCTTTGCCTGCCCATGGGGGAGTCCCAAAAACACGGCATCTATGCCTTCCACCTGAACTTGGCCGGTGAAGACCAAGTTGGATTCCCCAATCAGATCGGGATGGACTTCTTCCAGCTTTTTGCCTTTTTGGCTATTGCTATGGATGGATACGAGTTCACATTGGGGATGGTGGAGCAACAAGCGGATCAATTCTCCCCCTGTATATCCTGCAGCTCCTATGATGGCTGTTCTTATCTTATTCATCGGCTTGCGATAAAGTTGAATTGACTTTGTGGAAGATGGCCGTTTGGTTGCCCAATATTTTGGTGAAGCCTTTTACATCCTCTCCGGTGTAGCCCTTGTTCATCTCGCCATAGCTTCCAAATTTGGAAGACATCAGATCATGTTCGGAATTGATTCCTATCAAAGAAAAGCGATAAGGCTGCAAACTGACTTTTACCTCCCCGGTAACAAAGGTCTGGGTATCCGCAAGGAATTTCTCCAAGTTTCTCATCACCGGATCTAAATAATGGCCTTCATGAAGATGGTTGCCGTAGAATTCAGAAAGTTGGTTTTTCCAGAAGGTCTGCCATTTGGTGAGGGTATGCTTTTCCAATAATTGATGCGCTTTGATGATAATCAAAGGGGCTGCCGCCTCAAAACCGACACGTCCTTTGATCCCAATGATCGTATCACCCACATGGATATCCCTTCCGATGGCGTACGGCCCCGCCAGTTCCTGAACCCTGAGAATGGCCTCCACAGAATTATCGAAGTTTTCTTCGTTCACTCCCTTTAGCTCTCCTTGTTCGAAATGAAGGGAAATGCTGGAAGGCTCTTCCTGAGTCAGCTGGGTAGGATAGGCTGAGTCCGGCAAAGTTTGGTTTGAAGTCAGCGTTTCCTTGCCACCCACGGAAGTTCCCCAGATACCCTTATTGATGGAGTACGCCGCCTTTTCAAAGTTCATCGAAACACCGTGCTTTTTCAGGTAATCTATTTCTTCTTCCCGGCTTAGTTTCAAGTCCCTGATGGGCGTAATGATTTCAACGTCAGGAATGATGGTCTGGAAGATCATATCAAAGCGAACCTGATCATTGCCGGCGCCGGTACTGCCATGGGCGATGGCGGTAGCACCTATCTTTTTGGCATATTCTGCCAATGCTTTGGCCTGGAGGATTCTCTCCGCACTTACTGACAAAGGGTAAGTCTGGTTTTTAAGGACATTGCCAAACACCAGGTATTTGATTACCTCTTGATAATAGGTGTCCCTCACATCCAAAACGGTAAAGGAGGCCACGTTCAACTGAATGGCTCTTTCTTCCGTCTGCTTTAGTTCTTCTTCACTGAATCCCCCGGTGTTTACCAAGACAGCATGGACTTCGTATCCCTTTTCCCGGTTAAGGTGAAGGGCGCAAAAAGTGGTGTCCAATCCGCCGCTATAGGCCAAAACTACTTTTTTCATAATATATCTTTAGTGCGTGTTGTAGAAGTTAAACGAAGTATAGGTATGCGAAACTAAGTGACTTATCTTAACGAACCAATTTCCGCGTCCTGTTTTGGCGCGAGTTTCGGGTTTTTATAGCTTTTCCTTCGTCTTTTTTAAGTTAAGCATCACGTATTTTTTAAGCCGTACCCATCTTTCAAACAGGCCCAGGTTCTTTTTGAAGTCACTGCGGAGTTTGGTTTCAGGCTGCTGTTCCTGTTGCTTTGGAACATACAGCATGGCCGTACAAAGGCAGTTTTGACGGTTTTTACTCTTCAGGATTTCGTAATTTATGCAGCTTTGGCAGCCTTTCCAGAACTCCTCATCATCGGTAAGATC
>DATGMS010000421.1:0-14858 GCA_035307285.1 Cyclobacteriaceae bacterium | reverse complement strand
TTACCGAGCTGTTGTTTTCTACGGTAGTCTCCCCTTCCTGCCCCTGCTTGGGAAAAGCTGATCGAGAAAAAGGCGTTGGCGGGATCAGTAGAATATTCATAATAGATTTCCTCTTCTCCTTCCATGTTGACTACAACTGATTTTTTGTAGAGAATTCTGCTAGGATCAAAAGCGACGCTATCCACCCTCGGCACCGTTGCTGCCTCAAGATCATTTCCCACTTCGGCTAGCCGTCTTTTGTCTGCGTCCGACAGCTCAGTAAACAATGGCCGGTTGGGGTTATCCTGTTCCCTATAAAAATTCAAGTAAAATGATACCTTGTCATTTTCCTGAATATGGTTGGCTGTCAATATGGATCGCGAAAAATTCCTCTCGGCATATTCAAAATCAATCCTGACTCTGGAATACTGTGTAATGATGACGGTAGGCGTAAAGGTTATTTCCCCTTGGTTGTAGTCAATGATATAATCATTGTTAAAGCCTCGTTTTAGTTCTTTCCCATCCAGGAACACCTTTTCGGAATTGGCCATGATAATCACGAACCTTTCGTTTTGTGGGCCTTTTATCCGGTAAGGTCCGGACACTCCTTCCAAAACTTCAAGGTTCGTCGAGGCAAACTTTCCTTTGGCTATGGATACACCTCCTTGGGTAGAGGCTTTCCAATTGTTCTTTAGGGTATAGTCCGACGTAAAAAGAAGCCCCTGGACATTTTTTCGGTACCGGAGGAATTCTGACTGTCGTTGATGTAAAATAATGTCTCCGGCAGATAGAGACAGCTTCTCATTGTAAAGCTCTATCAGTACCTTGTCAAAATCTTGCAACTGCTGCGTATTTCCCTCGGGCTGGAAAGGTACGTTTTGGTCTGTAATACTTGCCCTGATATTTAGATCATCGGTTAGCTGACCTTCCATTTGGAGGTTCAAATTGGAATTGACAAATACATTTTGGGTGTTTCCAAAAGAAATACCCCTCGTCATACTCCCTGATTTATTCAAATTGTTTTGGAAAAAGATTTCCTCCCTAAAGTCAATGGCTTCTGAAGCAACCTTCCTGTTGTCTTTAAACAGTGCGGTGGAATCGTAGTCCTCCATCAAGGTTCTTTTACTATACACCTTGTGCAGGCTATAAGGCAGGGTAGTATAGCAAACTTCTACAGAATCTGAAACTTCCTTATCCACCTCTACAGTAATTCTATTTGTGTTCAGGATGTAGTGATAAGAAAGTGGACGGTCATGGTTATCTTTTACAGTAAGGCTCTGTTCTAATACGGTCAACGAATCCAGTAGAAAACCTTGAGCGGCCACATCAACAGACACCCATTTACAGTTTCCCTGCTGCCCTTGTGCCGAAAAATAAAAGCACAAAACCACAAAGAACATTAAAAAAAATCTTCTTTCACCACCCATACAACGATCGACCGATTTACAAAGATAACACTATCAGTCCAATATAAGCTGTTCGGAGGAAGATTGAAACAACGGGAAAGAAAGAAAAAACGAGGTGCCTTTTCCCACTGAAGTGACAAACCAGATCTTCCCACCAGCCGTTTCCACTCCGCGTTTGGCAATGGCAAGCCCCAATCCCGATCCTTCGGATTTGGTGCTAAAATTAGGCATGAATATTTTGTCCTTTAATTCTTCATCTATCCCCTTCCCATTATCTCTTATTTCAAGCTGGACATGATTGGCTTTTTTGGACAAAACAACATGAATTTCCGCGTCTCTGTCACTTTCCACAGATTGAATCCCATTGATAATTAAGTTGGATATCACTCGGCCAAATAACTTAGAATCTCCCATAATTAGGAGTTGGCCTTCGATTTCATCCATAAATAAAACCTTCGCTCGCTCATGGTTTTGGAAGAGCTGTACAGCTTCAACAACCACAAGTCTAAAGTCCATGATATCATTTTTTGGAAGCGGCATTTTAGCAAAGGTGGAAAAAGATGTCGCTATGTCGCTCAATACATCCACTTGGTTGATCAGCGTCTGAACCGGCTTCTTCAACATCTCCGGATCGTCCAGCTCACCGGCTGCCTGTAGCCGCAACATATGTTGCAAGGTCAGCTTCATCGGCGTCAAGGGGTTTTTTATTTCATGAGCAACCTGTTTTGCCATCTCCCGCCAAGCTGATTCCTTTTCATTGCTGGCAAGGATTTTTGTACTGGCTTCGAGTTTGAACAACATGTTGTTGTATTCGTTGACCAACATGCCGATCTCATCCTTGGCCGGCCAATTCATCGGCTCGTTGTGCTGTAGCGTGGTGGCTTTAATCTTCTGGGTAAGTAACTTAAATGGAGTGGTCAATCTTCTGGACACAAAATAAGAGATAATCAAAAAGACGATAAATAGAACGACGAAAATATTTAAAATACTGCTAAACACGTCCACTATCAAATCATTGAGTTCCGTTTCGGATTCAAAAAAAGGTATGGCGATTACCCCTAGCAAATGCTGTTTTTCCTTGTCCCGAAGTGCAAGATACACCGTTTTATAGTTGAGGGAACCAACCTGTTCATCCAAGATAAGGTGGTTGTCCTGGGATTCGATCATCTGGGCATAGGCTTTGGGATTGAGGTAGTCGGTTAATATTTTCTTATCGAAAATATTGGGTTGATTGGTGGCGACCAGTTTTCCGTTGGGAAGGTAAAGGTTGATGTCTGTATTGGTACTTCCCGCCAATTGATAAATTTCGTTTGAAAACTCTTCATGATCCATGCTAAGGTAGGGCTGATTGACCAAGAAGGTGGATAAGTTATCACGGATAATGGTGGCTTTTTCAAGGTACTGCTGATGAAGATCTTCAGTATAGAGGTTTCTCAGAAGCCCCACCGTTACCAGACTGATGATCAGCATAGGGAAGAAAAAGGCAAAATTCAGGTAAAATTGGAGCTTAGTGGCATAATTGAACCTAAAGTTATTGATCCCAAAGAAAAGGGAGAAAAGGAAGATAGAAATTAACGTAAGAATTAAGTAGGTGACAAAGAACAACGCAACATCTGCCAAGATATAACTCGCGGGGTAGCTCGGAGAAGACACGACTACTACTGTACCCTCCCCTTCCACTCCCATATGGTGATAGCCGTCCAGTGAGACACCGGTGCTGAACAAGTCCTTTTGTGAGAGAATATTTTTGATCGCCTCATTTCGATAATTAAAAAGCCCTGTACTAAACTGTAAAACATCATCCCTAAAAATGGCATAGTCGAAAATTCCGATATGGTGCATTTCAGCGTATTTGCTATCCAAAAGGAGTTTCGGAAAGATGCTGCTAGACTGTATTCTTTGCTGGACCAATTCAATGACAATGGTGCCAATGTAGGATTGGTCATCATAGATATTGATAAAGGCATAAAACTTATTTCCTGCCCCAATATCATTACCCCTGATATAAAACAGGTTCAAATGACTGGTAGCATAATCACTGTTCATGTACTGAAACCTATAATCGTCCAAGGTTTCCTCGCTTTCCCTGTTCAGAAAGTTCTCTCCACCTTTATTAAAAACCTGGATAGAAATGTCATACTGGTCAAAGTTGTTGACCATATAGGCTTTTCTAATTTTTTGAACTATAGGCTCCTTGGATAGTAGTGGATCCATAAGCCGCTTTTTGATAAAGACATCCTCTCTTACTTTCCCCATCACATCTGAAATGAAAAACTCCGCCATTAGATCATCTTCCATCAAAATCTGATGAGCAAACTTTTCCTTCGACAGAATCTCCTCTTTTTGAATATCTTTATAGGCTGCAGCTCCTGTAATTATGGATCCCACCAGACATCCGAAAAAGAAGGTCAAAAAGGTATCCATACGGAGTTTAAAAAGATTGTTGTACAGTTTAAAGGTAATAATGACGATCAATAAAATAAGATGGGCCAAAAATGGAACCAGATACACAAGATCGATAAAACCTAAAACAACGGCAATTAAAGACCCAAACGCTACCAACAGTTTTAGTGCAAAGGTTTTTTGCTTGGGACTTTTATACAATACCATATTTAACCCAATAATGGTAAATAGCACATATCCAGCTCCTGCCAAAAAAATGATCACCAAGCTGATCGCCTTTAGGTGATCGAACGTGGGCAAGGCCAAGATATTCAAGTTCCATTGGGAGTTCTTAACGATATTGCTGAACATGTTATAAAACAAAATCATCAAGGCGGTAGAGAGCGTATAGACCAGAAGCAAAAACACCCAATCATAGTACCCCTTCTTAAAATTCATCACCTTGATAAGGACTCTTTTTCTTCGCAAAACAGCCAAGACCATGATCAAGACGACTAGACAGCACATTACATTTAGCAATAAATCTCCCAAGCTGGGGGTGAGCACGGAAGAAGCGTATTGAGAAGGATCAAACAGCTCCATATTGGTGAAGCTTTGCGGAAAATTGAATACGATCATAATGGCACGTATGCTCGCCATAATAATGACAACATATACGATGGCCGCCAATCTCCGCCCTTTGCCCCAGATGGTACTCACAAAATCCCCTCCTATGATCAGAACGAGACCCAGCAGGGAAAAGAAGAACACCATCACTGGCTGGTTGGCGTCCTGGCCTGCGTTCGCATAGCCCACTCTGAACAGAATTGAAAAAAGGTACTCTTCGTTGTCTCTTTCGATAGCAATGTAACCTTCCTGTGGCTCGGAGGAAAGAACCAGTCTATCATTGCCGAAAATCTCGGGATTGGGACCTGCGCTTAAATATTCGTTTTCAATTTCGACATTATCAAATAAACTATACACCTGAACCATCCAATATCCACGTCCGTCTCTGCTCAACTTCCGAAGTTGGGTAAGGTAAGTCCCTTTCGAATTTTCGATTAATTGAAACTTGCGGGTTCTTTTAAAATCTTCAAACACGGGAGCCATTTCATTATCTGACCAATATAACAGTGTCCCTGATTCAGAAAAAAGGTAAAATGGATGGTGGGTGGGTATGGTAAGAGAGGTAAAATCAACCCTGTCATTGGGCCGGTTGTTCATCAATAGATTCAGGTAGTCTTGATCAAACTCATCGACTACTTTTGAAATCCGTTGTTCGATTTGCTTTTTGAATTCGGCAGAATTGTTTTTGCTATCCCAAAAAAAGTCTATGGACAGCACCACTCCCAACAACGCAATAAACACGAATAGAATTAACCGCCTCTTTTTTAGCATATTGCAAATAAAATAAAAAAGGAGAGCTTTCTGTTGGGCTTTGCTCTATAAAATCAGAAACTTTGACTCCCTTTCATTATCCTCTTCCTTTTTTTGGCATGGCGGTACCAGAAAAATCCCACCACTGCTAAAAGCACATAGGGAGCGGAAAAAAGATATAGAATCCCCATATTTAATCCCGCCCCTACGGTCGTGTCTCCGTTACTGACATTGTTTTCTATAGTTACCCGGCACATGGCGCATTGAGCCATGCTGTAATTGACAGAGAAAGCAAAAGCCAGGACCATTAACAAAGCTCTTTTTAACATCCTCATCATACTTTAATAGTTTGAATCATTCACTTTAGAAACTGTAATAAGGACTGATCATCAGATAAACCGCTACCCCTGAAACCGTCACGTACAGCCAGATTGGATAAGCATACCTTACCATCTTTTTATGTCTCTCTATACGCCCTGTGTAGCCGTAATAATAAGCCAACAATATAGGAAACAGCGCGATAGCCGCCAATAAGATATGGGTAAGCAAAAGGAAATAGTAAACAGTCCTGATGAGACCCTCACCCCCAAAGGTAGTACTTTCTGCCGAAGCATGGTAGATTACATAAGAGATCATGAAAACCGCTCCCAGCATAAAGGCTGAAGACATCGCCATCTTATGATAAGCTATCTGCTTGTTTTTTATAAAATACAAACCCAAAAGAAGAGCTACTGCAGAAGCCGAATTGATTACTGCGTTTAAATGGGGAAGAAAATAGACCCACTCCTGACCCACATCCAGCTTGTTTGGCATAAACAACAACAAGGCCACTAGCAAAGGGACAATTACTGATATAACTACAATCCATGCATAGCTGCTCTTGTTGACAGACTCGTAGGAAAGATCACCGCTTTTCATAGTCAATAAATTAGGAATTAATGGATTCAGGAACCGCCCTGCTCCATCCCGTACAACAAAATTTTAGTCTCCAAGATCAATTGATCTACCCCTTCTCTTTCAACCCCGCTATAGTAGCCTCGTATCCTCCCCTCATCATCCACCAATATAAACTTGTCGCTATGCACGAAATCGTCAGGCCTGCCCTCCCCATCCACAATCGGTAAGGCAAACCCGCATCTTGCCAAATCATAGGTGATCTCCTTTGATCCGTTCAGAAAAAACCACTTGTCCGGGGAAGCACCATGCTTGTCAGCATACGCTGACAACACCGCAGGAGTATCATAATCAGGATCAATACTAATGGAATAAATCTGTACCAAGTCTTCATCGCGGAAAGCATCCTGTACACGTTCCATCTCGTTGGACATAATGGGGCAGATACTTGGGCAACTGGTAAAGATAAAATCCACAATGGTGATTTTCCCCTCCATTTGCTCACGCCCTACCCTGCTACTGTCTTGGGCTACAAAGGAAAAGTCGGGGATATAATGTTGCTGCCCCGGTGGATAATCACAGACTCCAAAAGGGTCTTCCACCCCTTGCTCAAAGAAAACGGGAATATCATATCTATTTTCACCAAAGTTTCTGAGAAATAATATAATAAGAACAGGTATCAATAGAATACATATTAATACCATTACTTTAAGTATCCTGATTTCTTTCATGCTGATTAGATAACAAAAAAGTAGGTTGAAGATTCATCCCCAACCTACTTTAATTTCTTACTTGGTTAATGCGATTACCACCTCACTTGGAAAATTTCAATCCCCTCCTTCAATAGGGCAATAATCAGCCATACAAGAAAGATGAGCGGCAGGAAGATGGACCAAAACAACGTCTTGGTTTCATCTTTCAAGTGCATAAATTCCAACATGATATAGGATGCTTTAACAAGGGTCAAGCCGACAAAAATGGCGTATAGCAACCACCCTCTGTCCATCGTAAATGCAAAGACAAATTCAATCAAGGTCAAAAACAGAAGGATGCCGGCTACCTTCCAAATCCGTTTAATCTTTTCCGAATCGCGCGGTAATACTTCTAGGGTACCTTTATTATCGTGAGAAGACATAGCTTTCTGAGTTTAAGATTTTAAATTAAATAAAAGAAGGTAAACACAAATACCCAAACCAAATCCACAAAGTGCCAGTAAAGACCGACCTTCTCCACCATTTCATAATGGCCTCTTTCTTCATAGGTACCTACGGCAGCCTGATAAAACGCCATAAATAATAGGGCCACTCCGATTGTCACGTGAAATCCGTGGAAACCAGTTATAAAAAAGAACAGTTGGGCAAAGGATGCTGGGCCGTATTGGTTCACGTACATGTTAGCTCCAAATACCGTCTCGGTTACCAAGGTGTTCATGGAATTGACAAATGTCATCACCGTTCCTTCGTCTGTTCCGTGAATAAAGTGCGTCCACTCCCATGCTTGGCAGCTTAGGAAGGTGATCCCGCCTAGAAGTGTCCAAAGTAACCATTTGACCACATCCTTTTTATCGTTTCTGTGCCCAGCTTCCACGGCAAGTACCATGGTAACGGAACTCATAATCAGAATAAAGGTCATCAGCGCCACAAATACCAATGGCAGATGAACACCATGAACAAAGGGAAACGCATCAAAAATCATTTCCGGAATCGGCCAATACTCGTTGGAACTAACGAAATCCACAGGTTCTCCCGCGTAAGCCGGATAACTGAAACGGATAGCTCCATAAGTGATGAGAAATGCTGTAAAGGTAAAGATGTCGGAAAGGAGAAAAAACCACATCATGAGTTTACCGTAACTCGCTTTTAGTGGTTCAACCCCACCACCCCATATCCCCCTTTTGGAGGCGACTTCAATTGCAGTTGATGACATATTCTAGCGTTTAACTTTTTCGTTCAATGATTAAATAGCAAAAACATAAATAAATACAACCATAATCCCCCAAGAAAATGCCAATAGGTACCACAGATATCCAAAGTGGTCAACCTTTTGGAATGGATCTTATACTTGAAGGACGAAATTAATACAATAATTAGAAAAATCACACCACTTATGAGGTGTAATGCATGAAGACCTGTCAAAACGTACAAAAATGAACCGGCAGGATTTCCCACAAAATAGACATCCATTTCCACTAAAGCCACCCAACTATACCATTGACCCACCAAGAAAATAATCCCCAAGCCGGTAGTTATAGCCAAAGCAATTTTCAACTGGTCGAGTAAATCCTTTTTTGCGGATCGGTAAGTTCAATGCATGCTTAAGCTACTCAATACGATGGTACCAGAGGTAAACCATAAAATCATCGGAAGCTCATAATGCAACCAGTTGCCTTCCGATTGCCTTACGATAAAAGCACTCGTCAAACCGGCAAAAACCATCACCACACTCACCATAAACAGCCACATCGCAAACTTCTTGGGATGCATGGAAATGGGCTGTTCCACTTCTTCACTATAGGTTAATTTATCTTCCATTAAGCAATTTTATCAAGCATATAAGCAATTTGTACAACAGGTAAATAAAGAAAGGATCCAAACATAATCCTTAAAGCAGAATTTCTGGACCCATCCTTCATCAAAGAAAAGGTCTGCGCCAAAAACAGAACTCCGCATATCGTGGCTACAATTCCCGAATTCAACCCGGTCAACCCAAAATAAGTAGGAAGAAGTCCGAGAGGAAGCAAGAACAAGGTGTAAATCATAATTTGAATAGCAGTATTTATGTCCTTCTTGCCCCCATTTGGAAGCAACTTAAACCCTGCCCGTTTGTAGTCATCATCACTTACCCATGCGATAGCCCAGAAGTGAGGAAACTGCCAAATAAACTGGATTCCAAATATTATCAGCGCTTCGTGTGTAATCGCACCCGTAGCCGCCGTCCAGCCCAACAACGGGGGAAGGGCTCCGGGAATGGCTCCCACGAAAACTGCAACGGGCCCTACTCTTTTAAGAGGCGTGTAGACGAAGGCATATAGGATCATACTCAAAACTCCCAAGCAGGTAGTGAGGGGATTGGTAAAAACCCATAATAAACTGATGCCTCCGACCGCAATCACGAAAGTAAACCAGTAGGCCTCGGTCAAGGAGATTGCGTCTGTCGGAAGAGGTCTGTTTTTCGTCCTCTTCATTAATTTGTCAAGGTCCCGTTCCCATATTTCATTGGCTGCGCAGGAAGCCCCGCTCACCAGAAATCCGCCTACAAGTAGCCCCAAAAAAGAAGCCCAAGAGAAGGTACTTCCAGAGTGACCCAAGATAAACCCAAATACCGCAGAAAAGGTAACCACCGCAGACAACCGGAATTTCATCAATTCATAGTATGCCTTCAATCTGGTAGCGATCACCTCCCCATAGGTCTTTTCGGATAAATTAACTGTATGCATTATAATTAAACCTTTAATTCCAATCGCTTCTGATCATTCAAAAGCAGTAAAATCACAAACTGCAGCCCAACGATCAATGCGCCCACAAAGAGGTGGACGGGCTGTAAGAACGCGGGCAGAGCGAAATAGGAAAGTCCAACCCCTGTAAGTATCTCCAAGACCACCAACAAAATCAGTATTTGTGACCAGCTGAAGATATTGGATTTTCTATAGGAATGTCTATATATACTATAAATAAACACTACATGAACCACCATCAATAGGATGGAAAATGACCTGTGGATCAGGAAATATTCCCCTAAGTGACCAACCCATTCTCCACGAAACAGGTTCCCAAATTGGGAGGCGACGATATCAACCTGCTCCCTCACCTGTGTTCCAAGAACTACCTGTATATTGGTAAGAATGAAAGAGATCATGAGGATAACATACAGCCCATTTGCATTTTTTGTCTTAGGCTGTACCGTGTAAGCCAGCTTGTAGGACCTATAATGGACATACAGTAAAAGGCAAACCAACAGCAAAGCCAAAACCATATGCAGAGTGATCATCCAATGTAATAAATTGGTAGAAACCACTATTGATCCAATCCAACCCTGAAATATGACCAGCAAGATGTTGAAGAATGACAAACTGACCAAGGTGCGGTCCAATTTCCAAAGCGGCAATGAATAAAGGAAAGTGACTATGATCAACAGTCCAATAACCGCACCCAACAAACGGTTAACATACTCTATCCAAGTCTTCGTAGCGTTAAACTCTTCTTCAACAAGGATCGATTTGTCATTCTTGATTTCTTCGGCCTTCTTATCAAACCCGAGGGAATGGAGCATTCCTACAAACCTCTCGTTCTTCTCAACCCTCTTGTTGGCGTAAATTTCCTGATAGTTGCCCGGAAGCTGGTCCACGCTTGTAGGAGGAACCCAGCTTCCGAAGCATTTAGGCCAATCGGGGCATCCCATACCGGAACCGGTACTTCTGACGACCCCGCCGACCAATATTAGTAGGTAAACCGCAATGACAGTAATCAAACTGACCTTACGGAAGACCTTGAAATTTTTAAGATCCCTTAGGTCCATTTTCTGTCAATACAATCCCCTCTTCTTCCATTATCTCCTTTTCTATTCTAACCAAATCTTTTTCATGTGGAAGATTGGATTCAGGAGTCAAAGACAAGGGAACCGTTTGAGGAATGAAATCCTCTTTAGATCCTGGCTTAGAATAATCGTAAGGCCATCTGTATACAGAAGGAATCTCTCCAGGCCAGTTGCCATGACCCGGCTCTACAGGAGTAGTCCACTCGAGGGTGTTGGATCTCCATGGGTTGTGGTTGGCTTTTCTCCCCCTAAACATGCTATAGAAGAAGTTGAATAAGAAGATGAATTGTGCAATGAAAGTAACAATAGCCGCTACCGATACGAACATATTGAGATCGGTGAACTTGTTGGTAAAATCAAAGTTGGTGAAGCTGTAATATCTCCTTGGGAAACCGGCGATACCGATGTAGTGCATAGGAAAGAACACGAGATAAACACCTATGAACGAAATCCAGAAGTGGACATATCCCAGTCTTTTGTCCATCATCCTTCCAAACATCTTCGGGAACCAATGGTAAATTCCTGCTAACATACCGAAGAAGGAGGCGGAACCCATCACCAAATGGAAGTGCGCAACAATAAAGTAAGTATCGTGCAACTGAATATCAATCGCTGAGTTCCCTAGGAAAATCCCTGTCAACCCCCCAGATATAAAGAAAGACACCATTCCGATGGAAAATAACATTGCAGGGGTGAAGACAAGATTACCTCTCCATAAAGTGGTTAGGTAGTTGAATACCTTAACCGCTGAAGGAACTGCAATAATTAATGTCAAGAACATGAAGATGGATCCCAAGAACGGGTTCATTCCAGACACAAACATGTGGTGTGCCCATACGATAAAGGAAAGGATGGTAATTCCCAGCAAGGAAATAATCATGGCCTTATAGCCAAAAATCGGCTTTCTAGAATTGGTAGCGATAATTTCAGAGGTGATTCCCAACGCCGGAAGAATTACAATATATACCTCGGGGTGCCCTAGGAACCAAAACAAATGCTGATACAAGACAGCACTACCTCCAGTATGTGGAAGTGCCTCTCCTCCAATGTATATATCTGATAGGTAAAAACTGGTACCGAAACTTCTGTCGAAAACCAATAACAAGGCAGCTCCAAACAAAACGGGGAAGGCCAACAGACCAATTACCGCAGTAAGGAACAACGCCCAGATGGTAAGTGGAAGTCTGGTAAAAGTCATTCCTTTCGTTCTGAGGTTAATTACTGTAGTGATGTAATTTATCCCTCCCATAAGCTGGGATGCAATAAAGAAAGTCATAGACACCAACCACAAGGTCATTCCTGTTCCTGAACCTGGAATAGCTTGCTCCAAAGCAGACAGCGGAGGATAAACGGTCCAGCCACCGCCAGCAGGCCCCCTCTCCAAGAAGAGAGAAATAAACATGATAACTCCTGAGATAAAGAAAAACCAGTAGGAGAGCATATTCAGAAAACCTGAAGCCATATCTCTTGCTCCGATTTGTAAAGGAATCAGATAATTGGCAAAGGTTCCGCTCAATCCGGCGGTCAATACAAAGAACACCATAATAGTCCCGTGCATGGTCACCAATGCCAGGTAGAAGTTAGGGTCGAGTTGTCCTGTGTCATTGATCCATCCGCCGAGGAGAGGCTTCAAGAAGCTCATGTCCATATCCGGAAAACCTAACTGTAACCTAAATAAAATCGAAAGGCCGCCCCCAATGATCGCCCAAAACATCCCTGTAACCAAGTACTGCTTGGCGATCATCTTATGATCTGTAGAAAAGATGTATTTGGTTATAAAGTTGTCAGAATGCTCATGGTCATGGGCATCATGATTATCGTGAGTTGACATATTAGCTACTGCCATAATATTATTAATTATTTCAAATTATTTATTGCTCTCGCTGATCTGTATTGCTGCTAATTCCTTAATATCATCAGGAAGATTCGCTAATAAATCAGGATCTTGTTGAATAAAAGTAGCTTGCTCAGCATACCACTTTTGGTATTCATCCGGCTCTAATACGGTAATAATCTTCTTCATCGAGAAATGGCCGCTACCGCACAGCTCAGCACAAGCCAATTCATATTCAAAATCCGCATTACCCACTTCCTCCCTCATCTCTGCTGTGGTCTTGTTTGCCACAAACCAAAACCTGGTAGGCATCCCTGGTACAGCATCCATCTTGATTCGCATGTGGGGGACAAATACTGAGTGCAGTACATCACGTGCTCTGATCATCAACAAAACAGGCTCTCCCTTTGGAATAACAATATTTTGAGCCCCAAAATCGTCCAAAGCCTTTTGGTCTGAAAAGTTAATCCCTCTGGAATTGGTGGCATTGATCAATCGGTAGTCATATTCTCCCATTTGCCGGTCTTTACCAGGATACCTGATCTCCCATGCAAACTGATACCCAAGCACTTCTACCACATGGGCATTTTCGGGGGCAGGTGCGGTAATATCCGACCATGCCTTCCAGCCAGTAAGAACCAGAACAGTCAATACCAAGGCGGGCACCAAAGTCCAGATTACCTCTAGTTTGTTGTTGTCAGGATAGTAAGCGGCTCTTTTCTTCTCGTCGTATTGATACTTATATCCAAACCAGAAAAGCAGCACATGAGTGATTAGAAACACTGCACCAGTAACGGCCATAGTGATCCAAAACAATCGGTCTGTGATTACCCCGTGATCGGAGGCTATGGGAAGCTGATAATTATCAAATTCTTTAATTGAATACCAAAACATCAAACCACCCATGCCGATCAAAAAGACCAACATCAGCATGGCGTTTATTTTGTTACTTCCAGTGGCGATCTTTTTATCTGAACCTTTGACCACTGACACCAATGTTTGTAGCCTGTAGACCATCCAGATAATGGAGATCAACAATACAACACCTATAGCAATAAGAAATCCGTACATAATTTTATTCTTTTCGGATATATGTTAAATGTGATGATGATAACTTTCTTCCAACATAGGATGGTTCTTGGCGACCAGGTTCTGCTTAGAAAGTCCGAGAAGAACCACAAAGGCTACAACGGAGGCGTACAAGATAAGCATTCCAACTTCTATGAAGCCAACACCGCCATTGTGACCTAACATCCCCGGCTGAACCATAAGAGTAATATCCAACCAATGGCCGAAAATAACCAAGGTACAGATAACCTTTAAGAAGATGGAATGTCGTTTGGAATCCCTCGTCATCAACACAAAAAAGGGCAATATAAAGTTTATGATGATATTCAAATAGAAGAACAGGCTATAAGTTTCACTATGAAGTCGCTCCACATAATAAACCGACTCTTCCGGAATGTTTGCATAATAGATCAACAAAAACTGGGAAAACCAGAGATACGTCCAAAAAATAGAGAAAGCAAAGACATATTTACCCATATCATGGATATGGTTTTCATTGACCATAGGAAGATAACCTCTTTCTTTCAGAAATATAGCTACCAAGGTCATCGCGGAAAGTCCAGCGACAAACCAGGAAGAAAATACATACCAGCCAAACAGTGTTGAAAACCAGTGCGTATCTATCGACATTATCCAGTCCCATGGTCCCACTGAGGACGAAACCGCAAAGAAAATCAAGAATATTGCAGACCATTTTCTGATGGTGTACCAATAGGAAGTTCCACCATGCAAATCCTCTTGACTGGAAAGACTGGCCATTTTCTTGAAGAAAAATATCCAAAATCCAAAGAACAAGACCAACCTAAGAATAAAGAACAAAGGAAAAGTGCCTTTCTCTAAAGGCCAAAAGAAATAAGATCCTTTGCCATCTATTAATCCATCATAATCCGGACTGTTGCTGTCATAAATACTGCTATGTGTCCAGTGGAAAATATCGTGACCGGCTACAAAAAAGGTGATTAACAGTAGACCCGCTGCGTAAGGCAACCAGGATCCGAAAGATAAATACACCCTTAAAAGAGGAGTAGACCATCCTGCCTGTGCAGCATATTGTAAGGCAAAAAAGAAAACACCTATAATGGCTATGCCGGCAAAATAGACGTTGTTGACCCAGAGATTGGCAAAGAATCTTTTGGACCAATGAAAGGCATGTGCACCACCTTCTTCCGCGCCGTGCCCATGACCGCCAAACATGGCCAATACCACACCTATTAATAACAGAACAGCACCAATAGCTCCAACGATGAAGATAGACTTCTTGAGAGCCGCCGTAAAGTCAAATTTCTGATCCAAATTATAATTTGTAACGTGCGCCATTGTTGTTATTTCTGAATTTCTTGTTTAACATAGTGAACTATCTTCCATCTTCTGTCGATAGATATCTG
>DATGMS010000420.1:0-5208 GCA_035307285.1 Cyclobacteriaceae bacterium | reverse complement strand
CATTGACCCACCTCTAACATGCAAGCTTCCATGTCAAAGACTGACACGCGCATGTTAGAGGTACCCCTCCCCACCTCAGAGGTACCCTTGTTTGACTCCAAGATGGAGGAATTCGGCAAAAATGTCAGGTTTTTTATCTCCAAGAAGCAATAGTCCGTCTTTTTCTTCAAAAACATCAAATTTCCCCCTCAATGGCCCAGCTCAAACATCCTCGCTTGGATCTCAAAGACTCAGGCTTGTCAGTTTTAGATTCAACGTTGCATGTTTGAGGTGGGGAGGGGTACTTCGGAGGTGGGGTAGGGGGTGTTTAACATGGATTTTGGCCGGTCACCTGGCGCAGCCGACATATCCAAGGCTGTTGTACTAAACTACTTTGCTGAAAGAAAAGGCCGTGCTTTTTTTACGGTTAAGTTTACGGTCAAAGACGGCACAAATATTCCTTACCCATGCCCTACCGATAGCGGTAACTTGAAGGCCTAAATGATTGTAATTGATCAGGCCGTCAGCAACCATTTCCTCCAGTTGATCTCTAACCTCGTCTGATAATCCTATAAAAAACGCCATACTCCATTCTGTCTTTTCCTGACAGATGATATCAAGGATCAGTTGGCGGATCTGCCGATCTTCGCATGTTTGAATATGGCCTTTTTGAAGAGGGAATTTGCCCTCTATCAATTCGGCTTTGTAAGCGCTGATTTCCTTGTTGTTTTGTGCGTAGGCATACCCAATGTCACTGATCGAACTATTGCCCAAGCCGATAAGCATGGTGGAAGGTGAGGTGGTATAGCCCATAAAGTTCCGATGTAGCTTACCTGATTTTTTGGCGATGAAGAGAGGATCTTCCGGCAGGGAAAAGTGATCCATTCCGACTTCTTTATAACCTATTTGCTTCAGCAGTTCTTTTCCTCTGATCTGGAGCTGCCGCTTTTCCTCTTCTTGAGGCAGAAACTTCTCAAAATGTTTTTGCGCAGGAAACATATGGGGCACGTGGGCATAGCTGTAGAAGGCAATTCGGTCCGGCCTCAGTGCCTCCAGTTCGTAGAAAGTTCGAGATATGGTTTCTATATTTTGGTGGGGAAGCCCATAGAGAAGATCAAAGTTGACGGATTGGTATCCTGATTTTCGGGCGTTTTCTGTAGCCTCCTTTACTTTTTGGAAAGGCTGTATTCTGTGGATAGCTTTCTGTACCTTTTCGTCAAAATCCTGGATGCCATAGCTCACCCTTGTGAAACCTAGCGCATTAAGCGTTACCAGATGCTCCAGGGTGGTGTTGTTAGGATGGCCTTCAAAACTAAACTCTGCCTGCGGAAGAACCTCCATAGCATCTTTTATAGAAGAAACTAATTGGGTCAAAATCTCAGGCGAAAAGAAGGTGGGCGTTCCTCCTCCCAAATGTATTCCTGCCAATTTGGGACTCTCCGGAAGGATGTCAAGATAGAGTTGCCATTCCTTAAGCACGGATTCAATGTAAGGCAATTCTACTCCATGATTTTTGGTGATTCTTTTGTTGCATCCACAATAGGTACAAAGATTTTCGCAATAAGGAAGATGGATGTAAAGGTTGATGCCTTGCTCTTTTCCAAATTCATTATAAGACCTTTTTACCAAATCGACCCAGTTCTTTTCCGATAAATTGTCTTCCCAATGCGGAACCGTGGGATAGCTGGTATAGCGCGGGGTAGGTACATTGTACTTTTGGAGAAGGGAGGTAGAAATCATAGCTATGCCTGTTGCTGAATAGCAAAGATCTTTTATTTGGCCACTGTTTTTGATGACGGTTAAAAGCAAAATATCTGATATAAGTCATGTTTTCGCCTTTTGAAATCGTAGAAGCGCAAAATGCGTGAGGCTGGATTAGCCGCAGCACATTTTTAATCAAAGTCCATGCACAGAAGTTTTATGGCTCAAATAATGCTTGAATAACTGCTAATCGACGTCTATGAAACAGCTGGTATTTGTCTTGGCAGTATTCTGCACGATGCTTATGAATTCATCCTATTCACAGGATCTTTCGGATCTTTTATCCAAAAAACATCCAATGGGTCCCGAACCCGCAATTGTGCATGCGGATCCCGTATACAATGACTTTAGTACGGATCTAGGAGCTAAGAAAGGAAGTGGACAGATTAATTTGAACTTTGGTTATCAGAATATGTCCGAAAATCACCACGAACTTCTCTCACAACTTGAAATGGAGTATGCTCCCATGGACAACCTTGGATTAGAATTGTTGCTTCCTTACAATGTCTATTTCAATAATGACCTGTCGTTGTTGGAGCGTCCTGAGAACAAGCTGGAATTTTTGCAATGGTCCGCACAATTTACCTTTCTTACCTCTTATTCAAAAAGCATTTCTATGGCGGTAGGGTTTACCAATTCCTTCGAAATGGAAAGTCCTGAACCTTCCCTAAACAAGGACGGGGATGTGATACTTAAGACAATTAACTATTCCCCTTTTTTAACCTTTGCAAAGAACTGGAACGATCGGTATTTTTTCTCCTTATCCGGAGGCCCTGATGTCGCTCAGGAATTCAAACCCAAAGAATGGAGCATCGGGGCTCAGCTGAACACCTCGTTCCATTACGGCTTTTCGGAACAAGACCATTATGTCGGGGTGGAATTCAACAAAGAAATTTCAGACGGTTCTTTCGAGATGTTTATCCGGCCTCAGGTGATGCTCGAGCTGGGAGATAAATTTAATCTAGGTCTTGCCCTTGGAATACCCGCCTGGATTAAAGAAAGCGATTGGTCAGCCTTCCTGAGATTGGCCTATGAAATCGACTGATAGCAGGCGCGATTCCCAATTTTCAATAGAATGGACGTTAATACAGCATAGTGTGAATATAAAGATCACACCAAACCGGCTGGGTAAACGATCTCGATGTGGTATAAAGATATCTAATGATGCTTAGGGTAAAATGTTGTTTCCAAATTTTACCCTAAGCTAAAATGAACAAGAGGAGAACTATTTGTCCAGGTACTTTTCCACAGGAACAAAAGGCAGGTTAAAGGTTTCGGCGACAGCCTGATAAACTATTTCCCCGTTGATGACATTGAGCCCGTTTTTTAATTCACTGTTGTCTTGCGAAGCTTTTTTCCATCCCTTATCCGCCAGTTGAATCGCATAAGGTAGGGTGGCGTTAGTTAGCGCTAAGGTGGAGGTAAAGGGGACCGCTCCCGGCATATTGGCCACGCAATAATGGATGACCCCATCGATTACGAACGTCGGATCTTCGTGTGTGGTTGGTCTGCAGGTTTCTATGCATCCGCCTTGGTCTACAGCTACATCCACCAAGACCGTACCCTGTTTCATCTCTTTAAGCATATCCCGTGTGATAAGATGAGGGGCCTTTGCACCGGTGATAAGGATGGCACCGACAATTAAATCAGCCTCCTTAATTAATCGTCTTACATTAAATTCGTTCGACATTATTGTATTGACATTGGAGGGCATGATTTCCGCCAAATACCGCATGCGGTTGAGGGACACGTCCATAATGGTAACATCGGCCCCCAAGCCAGCAGCCATATAGGCGGCGTTAGTTCCTACTACACCTCCCCCCAAGATAAGGACCTTGGCAGGCAACACGCCTGGAACTCCTCCCAATAGAATGCCCCTGCCGCCCATAGGCTTTTCCAAGTAATTGGCGCCTTTCTGGACAGCCATTCTCCCCGCCACTTCGGACATGGGGACCAATAAAGGCAGGCTCCTGTCCGTTTTTTCCACAGTTTCGTAAGCAAGACAAACCGATTGATTTTCTATCATGGCTTTAGTCAGGCTTTCGTCCGATGCAAAATGAAAATAGGTAAAAAGCAACTGTCCTTTTTTGATCAAGGAATATTCGGCTTTTATGGGCTCTTTGACCTTCATGATCATTTCCGCTTTGGCATAAACATCCTCTATTGAAGGTAGGATTTCGGCGCCGGCCTCCTGATAAAGCGCGTCAGGAAAATCACTTTCCTTACCCGCACTAGCTTGGACATATACCCTGTGTCCTCTCTTGATAAGTTCCTTTGCTCCGGATGGAGTAAGAGACACCCTGTTTTCGTTGTTCTTGATTTCTTTTGGAATTCCTATAATCATAGCTTGGGGATTAAAACTTTAAAGTCTGGTTTGTAGGTTGCGGCGGTGCTGGATTTGTTCCGGGATTAACGTGTTTTAGTTTTTATTTGGTTGATTTTTTTCCTTATCTTTTGGGGGGTCATTGTTTTATAGGATCAGTTTCTTGCCGAAAAACAACGTTCTTAAGCGGTCGTAATGAATTCCTAAAGAACGTCGATTCCGCTTTCAAAGTACAACTTAAGTTTTAAAACACATAAACATTTAAACATAAAATTTTGTTTAGGCTCTTAATTGTATGAAAATAAGTATTTATTATCGTTTTGTTTGAATTTGTAATTCGTTAAAACTGTTTGTTAAACACCACATTTTTCAGTAATTTTGGGACTATCGTGAACGGCAGGCAAACCCAAAATAAGTTTTAAATTGACATTAATGGAACAAAGGGCGACATTAACCAGTAATGGAAAAGGAATTGCCATGGATAACCATCAGGTTTTGGCGGATTATAGACTTGCTCAGACAAGTAGGCAGGTTTCTATAATGGGCCGAAGAGAGGTATTCATGGGCAAGGCCAAATTCGGTATTTTTGGTGATGGTAAGGAAGTGGCCCAGATTGCCATGGCCAAATTTTTTCAAAAAGGGGACTTCAGGTCTGGATATTATAGAGACCAAACCTTTATGTTTGCCATCGGGGAATTGTCCGTTCAAGAATTTTTCGCCCAGTTATATGCTCATACGGATATTAAGGCTGAGCCTTCCTCAGGTGGAAGGCTTATGAGCAGCCA
Source organism: Cyclobacteriaceae bacterium (assembly GCA_035307285.1). Lineage (GTDB taxonomy): Bacteria > Bacteroidota > Bacteroidia > Cytophagales > Cyclobacteriaceae > DATGMS01. The sequence continues at coordinate 360 of DATGMS010000420.1, read as the reverse complement.
TTTTTCCACCAGGACCCTTGACGAGCATGGGGATTGGAAAAACCTCACCCAAATTAAAAATTCCTCTGCCGATATATCTCCCACTGCAGCTCAAATGCCTAAACTATTGGGTTTGGCATATGCGTCCAAATTGTATAAAGAAAATCCGGGGTTAAGGGGTGTTGAGGGGTTTAGCCGGGACGGAAATGAAGTAGCCTGGGGCACAATAGGCAATGCGGCTACTGCCGAAGGGATGTTTTATGAGACAATCAATGCAGGCGGAGTATTGCAGGTGCCCATGATCGTTTCGGTTTGGGATGATGAGTATGGGATATCTGTTCCAAACAAATACCATACGACCAAAGGGAATATTTCGGAGGT
>DATGMS010000419.1:0-6791 GCA_035307285.1 Cyclobacteriaceae bacterium | reverse complement strand
CTCTTTTTGCCTTTCCCGCCCTTCATCATCTTCATCATTTTCCCCAAATCCTCCTCGCTCATGCCCGAGACAATTCCCATCATTTCATTGAGGTCAACTTTCTTGGAAAGCTGTTGAACTTGTTTTAAGTCAATGTTCTTTAATAAGGACTTTATAGTTGAAAATGATTTTATAAAGTTGGCCATTTGCTTTGGGTTTAATGATGGAGCGGGAGGGCTTACCTCCTGCAGATAATTAAAAGGTGAATCTTATGGATAATGCTACCTCATCTCCCCAGAAACCGACGTCATTACTTATGTTAAAAGCCGGTTTATAATCCAATCCAAGATTTATGGGTGCCTCTAAAAATTTATAGTCCAGTCCGATGATCCCATCCAAGCCAAAAACTGTATGGCCGTTGCGGTTATATTTCCAATTGTGATGGCCTCTGTTACCATTCCATGTACCAATATGTGCTCCGCCACCGTAGAACCACCTCAGTCCGGGTAAATCGTTGATGTCTTGGTGGACTTCGTACAATCCAGTGATGACTAAACCTTGCCACCGGGTATGGAGAATCCCTTCTAGGGCAGCTCTATCAGAGAGAAAATGTTTTACACTTAGTCCATTGCTTACACCCGCCCTCAATCCTACAGCTGTTTGATAATCCTGGGCTATGGCATCTGTACCAAATGCGGTAATGAACACTGTAAAAACTACTAAAATTGATTTTTTAAACATGCTGTTGAACCTTATATTGATCGATTAATAATTAAATACGAGGATACCTTGGGGGTGGATACAGAAATCCAAAGGAACATCGTGTGGTTCTGAAGGAATTTTTTCTTCGGGAGGGAAAAACGAGATGCCCGCCTTCACGACTTCCTTTGGTAACCGGGACAGAAATTTATCGTAAAAACCCATTCCGTAACCTAATCGCTGGCCTTTCAAATCATATGCCAGAAGAGGTATAACTACAACTTGTATCAATGATTCGTCCGTTGCATGGGCTGCAGCCGGAACGGGAATGCCATAGCTGTCGAAGCTTAAGCCCTGATCTACACCTAATTGGACTGTCATCATGTCCCGATTTTTCAGATCTGATACAGATGTGTAAACCGACTTGTTTTGTTGTAACAGTGTTTCAATCAATGGCCAAGTGTTAATTTCGTTCAGCCGGTTTATGGGTAAGAAAATGTGAATATGTTCAATACCGCGATGGGTCGCTAGGTATTCTAGGAAATGTAGTTTTATCTTCGCCGACATTGCTTCCCGGCTTGCGGCATCCATCTGACGTCTCTTTAGTTTGTATTCCTTTCTTAAGTCATTTTTAGATTGCATCTTTTCTCAGGACAATAAAATCGAAATCTAGGGGGTCTAGGTGGGCGTAAAGCTTTTCTATAAATTGGGGATCTTCTAAGTAAAAAGAAAGAAAGTTAAGTTTTCTTTCTTGGGGACTCCCTTCCGGGAACAATATCTTCTTCAATTCCCTCATTCTCGTTAAAGACTTATCAAGATGTCTCTCTTCAGCTTTTCGTAATTTCCTGGCAAATTGGTCCAGAATCTTTACAACGCGCTGCTGGGCTGCCATGGCAGAAGGTTGCAAGGTAGGGTCTGCCACTTGAGCTTTTTTTCCTACCTGCTCAAGAATTTTGGATAGTTCTTCTTTTTCCGCTGCCAGGGAGACGTCCTGTCTTGCATGTTGTGTGACGTAGTCCTTTTTCCACGACTCGTAATCCATGAAGATGTCCCGGTCTTTGAGCTTCAGTGACTGCATGTTTCGGTGGGCAACTGTGTCGACGATCATCACGAAGTTCCTCGGCATGATGGCCGGTAAGGGGGTTTCGTAATATTCAAACACAGGCTTTAACTGTAGCCAATAAGCTACCTCGGCAGGCCCGCCGAGATAGGCAATGTTTGGGAGAATATATTCTTGGTATAACGGCCTCATGACTACGTTGGGGCTGAATTTTTCCGGCGACTGATCAATCAGGTCCAATATTTCCGATTCTGAAAAAGACAGTTCTGTGCCGAGAACGATGTACGCGTCCCCCACCTTCTCAATCCTCTCCCTCAAGCTCTTGTCCAAATAAAAAAAGTTTATTTCGCGTGGAAATATCTGCGTGTTATAGCCCAATTGTTCCAGTTTTTTTGACTGAGAATCTACAAAGCCTTTGGCTGTGTTGTTCACCACGTCGTCCTTGATGACTGGCTTGAAGAGCGTCTTAAACTCTTTTGCGTTGGCATCTACAACAACAATCCCCTTATCTCCAAAAAGGTGGTTTACATAATGCCGGACTGCACCGGCTAAGGTCTTTTGCTCAAGATATGCCCTTTTGAAAAATTCGGGTGCGAAGGCAGCTTCTTTTAGGAGCTGTCTTATACCTTGGTCAAGCTCAAATTCCCCGACAGCCCCTTTCTGGCCGGTACTCCAGGAGTAATTTTTCCCGTCCAAATAAAAATGGTTAATCTCTTCAAAATCGTGGTCTTCCGAAGCCATCCAGTAAACCGGTACAAAATTGTAGGAGGGATAGGCTTGCTTTAATTTCGTCGCCAGGTTGATGGTCGAGACTATTTTATAAATAAAATAGAGTGGTCCAGTGAACAGATTGAGTTGATGGCCTGTCGTCACCGTAAATGTGCTGGAGTCGTTTAAACTGTCAAGGTTGTGCTTAGTCTGTTCGGATATTTCAAAGCCCTCATATTGTGATTGTAGGGTGCTCGTTAAGATTGTCCTGCGGCGGTTGTCAAATGATCGCGCTTCGATGATCTTTTTAAAATTACTTAAAGAGGGGAAAAGATGATAGAATGGTTTCAAGTTTTCGTTTTGTTGGATATAATCCAGAAAAAGAGGGGAAAACTGTCCGGTACAGTCCGCTTCAATGGTAGATTTGATCATTTAAATATCTTTTCAGGGAAATCGGTATAGTCCTAAGGGGTAATAAAAGTAAAGTTATACAATTTAACCTATATACATGAAAGGGGGAACGATGGTTTATTAAATTCGAAAATACTTCGTAATTTCACGGATATTATGATAAAATACGAGGGCTTCCATTTGGATAATGGTCTCGAGGTTTTGGTCCATGAAGACCCTACCACTGAGATGGCGGTGATGAATCTATTGTATAAGGTAGGTTCTAGGAACGAAAGGCTAGGAAAAACAGGACTGGCGCATTTTTTTGAACATTTGATGTTTGGAGGATCCAAGAATGTACCGGTTTTCGATCGGGAGCTAGAGCGGGTAGGAGGGGAGAGCAATGCTTTCACCAACACCGACATCACCAATTATTACATCACCCTCCCGGCGACCAACATCGAAACGGCTTTTTGGCTCGAATCAGATCGGATGCTTCATCTCAATCTGAGCAAAAAGACTATTGAGGTTCAGCGGAAGGTAGTTATGGAGGAGTTCAAACAAAGGTATCTAAACCAACCTTACGGCGATGCCATGCATAAAGTAAGGGATTTGGCTTTTGATGTTCATCCTTATAAATGGCCCACTATAGGAAGAAATCTTCAGGATATCGCTGACTATGAAACCATCGATGTGGAAGAGTTTTATTTTACCCACTACCGCCCGGACAATGCGGTGTTGGTGGTAGCGGGTAACGTCAGCGTCGAACAAATCAAGGCATTGGCCGAAAAGTGGTTCTCCGGCGTTCCAGCGGGCCATCAACCGCAGACTCTAACGCCCACCGAGGAAAGGCAAACGCAAAAAAGAAGCTTGACAGTTCATGCTGAGGTAGCTACTGATGCCTTGTACAAGGTGTACCATGTTCCTGGTAGGCTGCAGGAGGGTTATGTGGAGGCAGATTTGATTACCGACATCTTGGGGTTCGGGCGTTCTTCCGTTCTAGAGCAAAAGCTGGTAAAAAACACCTCTCTATTTGCTAACTGCAGTGCCTATGTGCTGGGGAATGTGGATCCTGGGTTAATGGTATTTGCCGGAAAGATGGAGATGGGCCAATCAGCGGAGGATGCGGAGAAGGCGCTCGATGAGGTGATAGAAGCGTTTAAATTTTCTCTCGTCAGTCAGGAAGTAATTGAAAAAGGTAAAAATCAATCTGAGGCCATGAAGTCTTACGATTCAGTACAATTGCTGAACAGAGCGATGAATTTGGCTTATTATGCTCACCTTGGGGATGCTAATTTGTATCAGGTGGAATATGAGAAAAAGCTGGCCGTTGGTCCCGGAGATATTGCTTTATGGGCAAATCAGATTTTGGTAGAGGAAAATGCGTCGGTTATTTATTATAAAAAGATGTCTTGAGACTTCAGATATGAGAATAAAGTAGATCCAAATTTTGGATCTTCGGCTTTCCTGCCTTCGGGTAGGTAGGCAACTTCTGACTATATTTCTAGCAACAAAAGTATACGTATGGTATACTAGGAGTATACTAGGAGTCTACTATGGGTGTACAGAGATAGCGATGGAAAGGTAGCGGGTTGGCGGAGGACAGGGTACAAGGTATCAGGAACAAGAACAAAGAATAAAACAAAAAAAGTATCAAGTAAAATCAGGATCTGCCAAGCTGGATGTTGAAGGTGGCTAATTTTATTCGAGCGTTTTGTGGGAGTAATCCGGGACACCAAAATTTCAGTGCAGTTTTTTTACTTTAATGATTAATATAAAATGTGTAATTTTAGGATAGGATTTGGTTACGATGTGCATCAGTTGCAGGCAGGATTAGAGTTCTGGCTGGGAGGAATTCGAGTGGAACATCACAAGGGTGCCTTAGGCCACTCCGATGCAGATGTGCTGGTGCATGTAATTTGTGATGCAATTCTTGGTGCCGCTAATCTAAGGGATATTGGTTATCATTTCTCCGATACTGACCCAAAGTATAAAGGAGTCGACAGTAAGCTCTTGTTAAAAGAAGTCATGCGGATCGTCAGAGCAGAAGGGTACGAATTAGGAAATCTTGACACGACGGTTTGCTTGCAAGTTCCCAAACTCAATCCGCTGATCCCGGAAATGAAAGCTTGCCTGGCGCAGGTGATGGGGGTGGACGAAGCCCAAATTTCCATTAAAGCCACAACTACCGAGAAATTGGGTTTCGTCGGCCGTGAAGAAGGGGTGTCGGCTTACTGTGTGGCACTTATTCATAAATTACAATAGCGGTGGCCAGAGAGGTTAAAATTATTATCACAGAGGATGGCTCCCATTCTCTCTACGTTCCTGAGATCAGGGAGAGTTACCATTCCTCTAACGGTGCATACAGAGAAAGTATCCATGTATTTTTGCTATATGGATTGGAGGCATGGGCGGCCAGAAACGCGGGAAAGCAGCCAATAAGGATTTTTGAAGTGGGTTTTGGGACGGGATTGAATGCCTGGCTCACCTTGGTATGGGCGGAACAAAACCAGGTGCCCGTGCTTTATCATACCATTGAACCCTTTCCTTTGGAGGAGGATATCTATAAGCAGCTTAATTACGGCGAAATGGATGATGCCATCTGGCATTTTAGGCCTTATTTGCAACGAATCCATAAGCTCCCATGGGATGCGGGAGGAGCTGTAACCTCTTACTTCAACATGAAGAAGGAGACAACCACTCTCCAGGAAGTCGAACTTTACCCTACAGATATTGTCTATTTTGATGCCTTTAGCCCAAAGAAGCAACCTGAGCTATGGGGAGCTGATATCATGGAGAAAGTCGTAAATTCGATGAACGACCAAGCGGTTTTTGTCACCTATTGTGCGACAGGAAAATTAAAGAGGATGTTGAAAGACCTTGGGCTCTCCCTGGATAAAGTGCCGGGACCGCCTGGTAAGTTGGAGATGACCAGGGCTTGGAAGTTTTAAAGACTCATCGGGTTATGTTTTTTCTTGGCGAAATTTTTCTCTAAATATATATCTTAAAAATACCGGGCCGTAATAGATATATCTTCTCCACATCCTCTTTGGTTCCTTGAAAAGACGAATGAACCACTCCATTCCTATATTGATCCAAAATTCGTCTGGGCGTTCGACGGTGCCTGCATAAAAATCAAATACAGCTCCAATAGCGCAGGATACTCGGGCATCAATCTGGTCTTTATGCTCGGCGAGCCACTTTTCCTGTTTAGGGGCAGTCATTCCTACAAAAAGGACTTCCGGGTTAAATGCATTTACTGCGTCCACCATTTCTCGGTTCTCTTCCTCACTGAACGATGGCTTGAAGGGAGGGGAATAGAACCCTGCTTTAATAGCTGGATAGTCCGAAGCCAGCTTTTCCTTTATCTTTCTCAATGTTTCTTCTGATGAACCCAGAAAGAAACATTTACCTCCTGTTATGTTTAGATCATAAGCCAAATGATAAAACAAATCAGCTCCGGCAATTTTACTTATCTTCTTTCCCGACAAAAATTTTACCGCTGCAACCACTCCGACTCCATCAGGAAGTAATATATCGGAATTCAGTAATGCCTGTTTGAACTCGGGGTCTCTTTCAGCGATGCAAAAAGAGTATTGGTTAATGGTATTGATGAGCAATTTTTTGGATGCAGGAAGTTCTCTTAGCGTTCCAGAAAAAACGCGATATTCCAAAAACGGAACCTCTAAATTCGTCATTTACAAGAGTAGTTGAAATTGATATACATAAAGGTAACTTTAAAAAATTGGATTTTAAGAACAATTTATAAAATCATTTAAGGCTGCCTAAATTAAGGAGTATTTAGTTTAAAGATTACTGATTCCTATGAATGTGTATACGTTCCACAACCTGAGGATTAAATACACAAAAAAGCTGTTCGGTACATAAAGAAAGCAACTAAAAACTTGTCGATCATTTAATAAATTCGCAATAAATAATCTTCATCATCTAAATT
>DATGMS010000418.1:0-7057 GCA_035307285.1 Cyclobacteriaceae bacterium | reverse complement strand
TTGAACTGGATTTGCCAAATCTTCAAACTCCTCTTCCGAGGCAAAAAGTTCTATTTTGTATCCTTCTGAAACTTTGATGGTAGATAGTGCTTCCTCTCCATACAGGTATCTAGGCGGATTTTTTTCGTCATATTTTAAATTTGTTTCTACAGATGGAAGAGGAGTGGTTTTTTCATCTGCCACACGCACATCCATTTTCTCTCCTTTTACGGCTTTCCAGATGGCTTGGTCCCGGATATCAGTCATCTCCCGAATCTTCTGGATTTCGGCAGGATAATTATCGGGTCCAAAAGGATCATAACGTCTTCCAAAGACATGGACGCCGTTAGGGATCTTGAAGTCATTGTGCCACATCCAGTTCTTCTCCTTGACGGCAGCATGTACCAGCTCCCGGTGTTCCCCAGCCCTGACTTTGTCTTCTCCAAACACCCTGTCCGCCAGAAAAACAGCGAATTTTTTGTAACCTTCCTCGTTCAACTGAAATCCGTCGATCGTCAAAGGCTCGCTACTTGACGCATACCAGTCTTTGGATGGATTGAATGCATCAACAAAAAGTACATTATTTCGCTCTGCGATTTCCTTCATTGCCGCTGTATAAAGCGCAAGGTTTTCATTTTCTTTATCGCCATTGGGAAGGTCGTATCGATCGGAAAGGTCTTCAAAAGCAATGGGTGATACAATTGCCAACTGGGTGGTGTCGCCGTTGTATTTCTGCCTGAAGGTATGATGGATAAAAGCCTCCAGTTCACCTTTGTAGTTCTCCAACCCCTCTGGACCCTCAAAAGACTCATTATACCCGAAAAAAGCTAGGATAATGTCCGCCTGAAGTCTTTTCAACCATTCGTCTTCGGTTTCCAGATGGCCTTCGCTCTCTGAATTTTTGGCGAGTTCGGTCTGAAATTGCTCTGCCCCTGGAAAGGCCCAAGGTGTGTTTCTTCCGGAGTGGGGTCTGAAGCCCGGGGTATTTCCTCCATCGCCCATATTTCTAATATAGAGCGTGCTGTCAGGATAGCGAAGGTGCATCTCCGTTTCAAAATGTCCATAGTTCATCATTCTGGACGGAAGGTTGTTGCCGACCAAAAATATTCGCGAACCTTTTTCAATTTTAAGGGTATTTGAATCTTGAGAGCATTGGAACAAACATAATGCGAGGAGGATAAGGCTAAAAATATTCAGTCTTTGTGCAAAGGGCGTTTCTTTGGTGGTCATTTGTTTGGTAACGTAAATAGATGGTTTATCATTAAAAGCTTTTTTAGCGATACCAATGTACAAAAATAAGAATCAATAAGAATAATTCCTGCTTCACTATTCTATGGTTGGTGAATTAAGACAGTTTGATGGAAGAAGGTAAAGTTGAAGATGAATGTTCTTCCGATCTGCTTGATGTAAGCCAGCAGGATAGCAGGATCAAGAATGTGAAAAGTGGATAAAGATTCTGGACCCAAATGACTTCCATCTGATGAGAAAAACGAGGTGAAGTTAAGTCCCCCACGTTGGTTGAAGCCCTAATTAATCCAATCAATTTATCAGTATTTTTGGATGTTATCTTGTAAGATTTTCGCTTTCATGCCTTTGTTGTGGCATTTTATGATAATTTTGAAAATAAACCAATACAAATGGCTAACAAAGAATTCGAAATCAACGTGAATCCTGAGTGGATCAAAAAGTACCTCAACAAAATTATCTTTGGCCTACTTTTTCTGGTATTGCTGTTTACCTCAGTCAAGACTGTTGGGCCGGAAGAGGAAGGAGTAGTTGTGCAGTTGGGCAAGTATAACAGGACGGTTCAGCCGGGATTAAGTTTTATCATGCCATTTGGGTTTGAGACCATGCACAAGATCCCTGTGCAACGGCAGCTTAAGCAAGAGTTTGGCTTCCGAACTACTTCCTTGGGCGATAGAACCGAATATGCAAAGGAAGAATTTGCTGACGAAAGTTTGATGCTTACCGGGGATCTCAATCTTACAGATGTGGAATGGGTGGTTCAATATCGGATAACAGATTCTTACAATTACCTTTTTAAGGTGAGAAATGCCGAAAAAACGCTGCGGGATATGTCCGAGTCAGCCATGAGAAAGATCGTAGGCGACAGGACAGTCAATGAGGTGCTCACTGTGGGAAGACAGGAAATCTCCACCAGTGTCGAGCAGTTGCTTCAGGAAATGTGCAACGAATACGAAAACGGAATCCGCATAGACCAGGTGGTGCTTCAGGATGTCAACCCTCCTGATGCGGTAAAGCCTTCCTTCAATGCAGTCAACGAGGCACAACAGGAAAGGGAGACCCTGATCAACCAGGCCGAAGCGGAATACAACAGGGTGATCCCTCGTGCGAGAGGGGAAGCTGAAGAGACCATACAGTTGGCGGAAGCATTTGCCCTGAACCGGGTAAATAGGGCCAAAGGAGAGGCAGACCGATTTAATTCCCTTTTCAACGAATATCAGAAAGCTCCCGAAGTTACCAAACAAAGAATTTACCTGGAAACCATGGAGAAGGTTCTTCCAAAAATCGGCAACAAAATCATCACTGATGAAAGCGGCGGCAACGTCCTTCCACTTTTAAATATTGACAAAATCAAGCCAGGCACCCCATGAAAAAAAGTTATATAGGAATATTCGTCTTGGTTCTGTTGCTACTTATCCTAGCCAATGCAAGTGTCTATGTTTTGGATGAAACGCAGCAGGCTATTGTCACCCAGTTTGGAAAGCCGGTAGGAGAGCCTAGGACTACACCGGGTTTAAATTTCAAAGCCCCCTTTATCCAAAAAGTTCAGTTTTTTGATAAGCGATACCTGGAATGGGACGGAGAAAGAAACCAAGTGCCAACTATGGACAAGAAGTTCATCTTTGTGGACAGCTATGCCCGTTGGGAGATCACCAATCCCCTTCAGTTTTTTATCCGCTTGAGGGATGAACGTTCTGCCCGATCCAGATTGGACGATATCTTGGATGGCGAGACCAGGAATGCCATTGCCAGTCATTCTCTCTTAGACCTGGTACGCTCTTCCAATAGAGAGCCCGAGGTGACTGAAGAGTTCATGGAAGCAATTGAGATTTTGGAGGACATCAGTGTGGGAAAGGCCCGGATTGAAAAGATCGTTTTAGAAAAAGCCAATGAAAGAACGGCCGATCTTGGAGTACGGATACTGGACTTCCGCTTCAAAAGAATGAACTATGTGGATGAGGTGCGGGACCGCGTTTATGACCGGATGATCAGTGAAAGAAACAGAATAGCCGATCAGTTTAGATCTGAAGGGCAGGGAGAAGCAAGAAAGATCGAGGGAAGCAAGGAGAGGGAGCTGGCGGAGATCCAATCGGAAGCCTTTCGTGAGTCAGAAGAAATCAAGGGTCGGGCGGATGCGGAGGCTACGGGCATCTATGCCGGCGCCTATAACCAAAACCGCCAATCTGTAGATCTGTACAAGTTTCTGCGAACCATGGAGAGTTTCGAGAAGTCCTTGGATGAAAACACCAGCATCATACTTTCTACGGATAGCGAGTTTTTCAAATACCTGAACAGATTAAATTAAAGCAACCACAAGCTGTCTTATCAAATGAGGCAGCTTGTGGTTTTTTAGAACATTTCTTTCCCTTAATTAAGAGCAGAGGTTAAAATGAAGGCGAATTCATCTTTATTCCCGCCAAACTAAGCAGAAGTGATTTGGGCGTGTAGTTAGAAAACCTTTAAGGCTGCATTGGCGATTATGCCATCCTGAGCTGAAGTGACCCCACTAACCCCTATAGCACCAATGACCTTTCCCTCATGAACAATGGGAACCCCACCCTCAGAGGCGATTACATTGGGTAGAAGTAGAATACCATTATTTCCACCATTAATAGCATCTTCAAAAGCTTTGGTTGGTCTTTTGAACAAAACAGAAGCTAAGGCTTTTTTCTGGGACACTTCCACACTGCCTATCTGGGCACCGTCCATCCGGTGAAGACAGATCAGATGTCCTCCGGCATCCACAATGGAAATCACCACGTTCCAATTGTCCTGTTTGGCTCTTTTTTCTGCCGCAGCCATCATAAGTTGGGCCTCGGCCAAGGTCAATACTTTTTGTTCAATGGTTTGCGAAAAAGCAGTCGGCAAAAATAGTATAAGGCATAGGGCGAATAATGTAATAAATTTCAAGCGCATGGTTAATGAGTTTAGTTAAAGATAATTGTAGCTAAATATAAGAAAGAAAACGCAAGTCATCAGGTAAAATGGCGATCCTGAAGAAGAGAACGGCTAAAAACGGTACATTTTGGGGGCTAAAAATTGGTTGTCTTAACTAATCCTACTCCAATTTACCGCGTGTTTCTTCTGGTTTTGGATCTGACGCAAGGTCATGGCATGCTGAGGCTGTCCCAAATCAGGATCTTCCTGCAAGAGACGTTGGGCTGCATCTCTCGCCATGGCCAGGATGGACGCATCTTTGCTCAAGTCCGCAATCAGCAAGTCCGCAATTCCGCTTTGCTGCGTGCCCATCAGATCCCCCGGGCCGCGAAGTTTAAGATCCACATCTGCGATCTCAAATCCGTCATTGGTCCGTACCATGGTTTCTAACCGCACCCGACTATCTTTGGAAAGTTTGTAATCACTCATAAGTATGCAGTAGGATTGTTCAGCGCCACGGCCTACCCTGCCCCGGAGCTGGTGCAGTTGGGAGAGCCCAAATCGTTCTGCATTTTCTATAACCATCACAGAGGCATTGGGAACATTGACGCCTACTTCTATCACGGTTGTCGCCACCATGATTTTTGTTTCTCCCTTTACAAAACGCTGCATCTCATAATCTTTGTCGGCGGGCTTCATATTTCCGTGCACGATGCCAATTGGAAATTGGGGAAATGCACGACAGATGCTTTCGTAGCCATCCATCAGGTTTTTAAGGTCGAGTTTTTCTGACTCTTCTATCAGGGGATAAACAATATAGACCTGCCGTCCTTTTTCTATTTCTTTTTTTATAAAACCAAAAACCTTGAGCCGGTCTTTGTCATACCGGTGCAAGGTCTGTATGGGTTTTCTACCCGCTGGCATTTCGTCGATGATAGAGATGTCCAAGTCCCCATAGAGCGTCATGGCCAAGGTTCGGGGGATAGGAGTAGCGGTCATGACCAGCACATGGGGAACATAAGCGCTATTTTTGGCCCATAATTTCGCCCGCTGCGCTACTCCAAAACGATGCTGCTCGTCCACAATGGCCAATCCCAGATTTTGAAACTGGACGATATCCTCCAAAAGTGCATGGGTGCCGATGAGGATGTTCAGCTCCCCGCTAAGCAGTTCCTGATGTATCGGCTTTCTTGCAGATTGTCTCACAGAACCGGTAAGTAGTGCGATTTTAAGCCCCATGGTTTCGGCGTACTCCCTGAGTCCCTCATAATGTTGGTTGGCCAGAATTTCGGTCGGTGCCATAAGGCAGGTTTGTGCACCCGACCCGATGGCGATCAAGATGCAGATAAATGCCACCATGGTTTTTCCGCTTCCTACATCGCCTTGAAGGAGCCGGTTCATCTGTTGGCCGGATTTAAGGTCTCCAAAAGCTTCCTTTATCACCCGCTTTTGGGCATTGGTCAGATCAAAGGGCAGGTGCTCCTGATAAAATTTGGTCAATAGACCCGTTTGGTTCAAGATCTGCCCTTGAAATTTCTCCGTGCGGGTAAGCTTCAACTTTAAAAGACGTAGCTGCACAAAGAAGAATTCTTCGAATTTCAGCCTGAACCTGGCCTTGTTCAATTTTTCCGGATGCTGTGGAAAATGGATCTGACGGATTGCCTCCTTCTTTTCCATGAGGTTGAATTGCCCAATGATACTTTCCGGAAGCGTCTCCTGGATATGTGGAAAAGCCAAGCTGATCAGCCCTTCCATCACCTTGGATATCCCCTTGCTGTCCAAAAATTTCTGTCGCAGTTTCTCGGTGGTAGGATAAATCGGCTGATAAAAGCTCTTCTCCTCCCTTACGGCCGTCAGCAGTTCCAATTCTGGATGGGCAATGCTGTACTTTCTCCCATAAAGATTGGGCTTTCCAAAAACCACGTAGCTTGCGCCGACCACCAATTTTTTCGCAACCCATTGGATTCCTTTGAACCAGGTCAACTCCATTTGGCCTGTTTCATCCATTACATGGGCCACTAAGCGTTTTCTTCTACCCTCGCCTATGGTTTCTGTCTGCCGCAACTGTACTACAATTTGGATAGCGTCAAGATCCGAACTTAACTCGTTGATCTTATAGAATTTGGTCCTGTCCTCATAGCGAAAAGGATAGTATTGAAGTAGCTCCCCAAAAGTAAAAATGTCCAATTCCTTGTTGATCAGTGCGGCCTTTTGGGGGCCCAGCCCCTTAAGGAAGTCTATTTTTGTATCAAAAAATCCTGACAATGGAATGGAGTTAAGTAGATGGTGCTATATTTTCTTAAAATTAAATCTTATTATCAATATTTGCCAAGGCCTCCTCCATCATTGTATGGATTACGGGACGGTTTTGTTGCAGGGAGGTCAACAGAAGCATCTGGTTCTTGGCCCGGTGGAGGTTTTGTTCCGGATAGTGGATCGTGTAATAAATGTTGCCGTTTAAATAATCGGCCAAGAATCTAAGTCCCATGATGTAGGTCATCATCTCGCCTCCATAAGGCATGGAGCTGATTTCATCGCGTGAAATATAAGGTGCCAAGGCTTTGCAGAATCCCTCTATTAGGGCTTGGTATTTTTGGAGGTCTACTCGGATTTTTTGCCAATCTTGGGAGGATTCGTCTTCCGTACAGGCAACCGTTCGGGCCAGATCTCCAAAATCATAGAATATAAATCCCGGCATAATGGTGTCAAGATCTATCAATGCGTTGACTCGGGAGAGGTCCTCATTAAATATAAGGTTGTTGATCTTAGTATCGCTGTGGGTAACTCTGAGGGGGAGGCTATTTTGATAAATCTGATATTGTTCTAAAAGGTCGATTTGATCAAAGTAAAAGTCTATCAGATCTTCAAGCTCCTTATCTATAGTCAATTTGGAGTGTTCGAAACTTAGCTGGAGTTGCTGATATCGGAGCGTGAGGTTGTGAAAATCAGGTATAGG
>DATGMS010000417.1:0-9763 GCA_035307285.1 Cyclobacteriaceae bacterium | reverse complement strand
ATCAGGCACTAAAGCTGGGAATGTTTTGCATATAAATAGAATTACTTCTATCTTTGTGTCCCTTTTTGAGGGTGAAATGTATTTAAAAAGCTAATAATTAAACGTTTACACAGTGGATACTTTAAGCTATAAAACCGTATCGGCAAATGACGCAACTGTACAGAAGGATTGGATCGTAGTGGATGCCCAATCAGCTGTATTAGGGAGGTTTGCGAGTGAGGTGGCAAAAATTTTAAGGGGAAAGACCAAACCAGGCTTTACTCCTCATGTAGACTGCGGAGACAATGTGATTGTCATCAATGCAGAGAAAATCAGGCTCACGGGCAAAAAGTGGAACGACAAGGTATATGTGCGTCACACCGGCTTCCCAGGAGGCCAGCGGATTGCTACTCCTAGAATGTTGATGGAAAAATCCCCTATCATGCTTGTTCAGAAAGCAGTGAAGGGGATGTTGCCAAAGACGAGGTTGGGCAATAAGCTTTATACCAACCTGTATGTCTATGCAGGCGCTGAGCACCCGCATGCGGCACAACAACCAAAAGAAGTCAAATTTTAATTCTAGCAATCAATGGAAGTTATCAATACAATCGGTAGAAGGAAAACATCTGTAGCAAGAATTTATATGCAACCTGGAAAAGGCGAGATCACTGTTAACAACAGAAGTCTTGAGGTTTATTTTCCTTTCGACTTGCATCAGATTGTTGTGAAGCAGCCGCTAAGCCTTATCAATGAGAATGATGTTTATGACATCAAAATCAATGTAGACGGTGGTGGTATCAAAGGACAGGCTGAAGCTATCCGTATGGCCATATCCAGAGCACTTTGTGAATTCAATGCTGATCACAGACCCCCTCTGAAAAAAGAAGGTTTCCTTACCCGTGACCCCAGAATGGTAGAACGTAAGAAAGCAGGACGCAAAAAAGCAAGAAAGAAATTCCAGTTCTCTAAACGATAATCGGGATTCAATTCTTTTCTATATTATAAATCAACATTTTATTAATTAATGGCCAACATAGAATATAAAGACTTACTGGATGCTGGTGTTCACTTTGGACACTTAACAAGAAAGTGGGATCCGAGAATGGCGCCGTATATCTTCATGGAGAAGAATGGCATCCATATTATCGACCTAAACAAAACGCTCGTTAGCCTTGAAGAAGCATCCAACGCTATCAAGCACGTAGTAAGATCAGGCAAAAAAGTGATGTTCGTCGCTACCAAGAAACAGGCGAAGGACTTGGTCACTGAAGAGGCCAAAAGGCTTAATATGCCCTATATCACTGAAAGATGGTTGGGTGGACTATTAACCAATTTTGCTACCATTCGAAAGTCATTGAAGAAAATGACTTCCATCGACAAGTTGATGAAAGACGAGTCTTACACCAACTTGGCGAAAAAAGAACGTTTGATGATCACCAGACAGAGAGAGAAACTGGAACTTGTATTGGGCGGTATTGCTGACCTTACTAGGCTTCCCGCAGCGCTTTTTGTGGTTGATATCAAAAGAGAACATATTGCTATTTCCGAAGCAAAAAAACTCGGTATCCCTGTGTTTGCGCTGGTAGATACAAATTCCAACCCAAATGAGGTGGATTTCCCTATCCCAGCCAATGATGATGCTTTTAAATCCATCTCTTTGTTGGTGAAAGCTTTTGGTGCGGCTATCGAAGAAGGTCTTTCTGAGAGAAAGAAAGACAAGGACGAAGCCAGACTTTCTGAAGAGGAAGAAGCTAAAAAAGCTGCCGACGCCGAAACAAAAGAGTAGTCCACTATGATAAGTTGATAAAAAATTGAACATACGGTCCCTACCTATGTTCAATTTTTTTGTTAAAGACCTTGTCATTCACCTCCGGTGTCCCCGGCAGGTATTTCGCAATCTAATTGTAACCTCTAAAAATATTTAAAATGGCTATTACTGCACAAGAAGTAAACAAATTAAGACAGATGACCGGAGCCGGAATGATGGACTGTAAAAAAGCCCTCACCGAAGCTGAAGGTGACTTCGAAAAAGCCGTAGATCTTCTTAGGAAAAAAGGACAAAAAGTGTCTGCTTCAAGAGCTGACCGTGAAACAAAAGAAGGCGTAGTGGTTACCCATGTGAATGAAGGTAGCACTGAGGGAATCATCCTTTCTCTTACTTGTGAGACTGATTTTGTGGCAAAGAACGAGGAGTTTGGTTCATTTGCAAACGAGATCCTCAACCTAGCGGTAAAAAACAACTCACAATCTGCTGAAGAAATCCTGACCATCCCTTACGATAACATCACCTTGGGTGATAAGATCGTTGAGATGACCGGTAAAATCGGTGAAAAAATAGAAATCAGTCATTTTGCTCGCGTTAAAGGAGAAAGTGTGGTGAACTACATCCACTCCAACGGAAAACTGGGCGTATTAGTGGCGTTGAAAAACGGCGAAGGCGCTCAAGTGGAAGAAGCAGGCAAAGACGTTGCAATGCAAATCGCAGCTATGAATCCTGTAGCAGTTGATAAGGACGGTGTCGATTCAACCACGGTAGAACGTGAAATCGAAGTCGGTAAAGAGCAAGCCAGAGCTGAAGGCAAGCCAGAGGAAATGTTGGAAAAAATCGCTCTTGGAAAGTTGAATAAATTTTACAAAGAAAATACCTTGTTGAGCCAAACTTTTGTTAAGGACAACGCGCAGACTGTTGCCCAGTACCTTGACAGCGTAAACAAAGGATTAACGGTAATTGATTTCAAAAGGATATCCATAGGGTAATCCTTCAATTAGAATAAACAACAGAAAAGCCCGCAAGTTCGGGCTTTTCTGCTTTATGGATGAATCGTCCGCCTAGCTGATTGACAGCGGCATACCTCCTAAGGGTCATATCAACGCGCATGTCCGTTGTTATATTTGCCGGCTGCTGCAATAGACATTGTACACAATTCTAAAACCCATTAAGCCAATGTACCGTTAATCGCTACACACAGCATTTCCACCTCGAATCTCCGCCCATTATTTCCAGTGCATAACCCCATATTTATCAAACATCCGAAACAAGAAATTTATGATATTATTGGCAGACCTGCATTTTTCCCTTCCTCTTGACAATCCGGTCCTTATATTTTCGCTTATACTTTTTATCATCCTGTTCGCGCCTCTGTTGCTCAACCGGGTAAAGATCCCCCAATTAATCGGATTGATCATAGCTGGAGCGGTAATAGGCCCCCATGGTCTTCATCTGATGGCAAGAGACAGCAGCGTGGTGCTTTTCGGCACCGTAGGATTATTGTACCTGATGTTTTTGGCCGGATTGGAAATCGACCTCGGTGACTTCAAGAAGAATAAGAACAAAAGTATCGTCTTTGGGTTGATTACCTTTACCATCCCGATGATCTTTGGTACGCTTGCAGGTTTTTACCTATTGGGTTTTAATCTGACTACATCGATCCTTCTGGCTAGCTTGTTGGCCTCCCATACCCTAATAGCCTACCCCATCGTCAGCAAACTGGGTATAGCGAAAAATAAAGCCGTCAATATCACCGTAGGCGGCACTATGATTACGGATACTTTGGCCCTTTTGGTTTTGGCTGTGATCGCGGGAATGTCTACCGGGGAGATTAATAATGCGTTCTGGATTAGATTGGGTGTCTCCGTTATTGTTTTCGGTTCTATCGTAACGCTCATTTTCCCTCTTTTAGGCAGGTGGTTCTTCAAAAAATACGATGATAACATTTCCCAGTATATCTTTGTTTTAGCCCTGGTTTTCCTAGGCGCGTTTTTGGCTGAGGCCGCTGGAATTGAAGGTATCATTGGCGCATTTTTGGCCGGTCTGGCTTTGAATCGGCTCATTCCCCATACCTCCCCCCTGATGAACAGAATCGAATTTGTAGGTAATGCTCTCTTCATCCCGTTCTTCCTCATAGGGGTGGGAATGTTGATAGATCTCCGTGTATTTTTTCTGGACCTCACTACCTTGTATGTGGGCTTTGTTATGACGTTCGTCGCCCTAACGGCCAAATTAACGGCGGCATTTTTCACACAGAAAATATTCCGACTTTCCTCTGCACAGCGGCATATAATTTTCGGGCTAAGCAGTGCGCAGGCTGCAGCTACCTTGGCGGCCGTCCTAGTTGGCTACAATATCATATTAGGGGAAACACCAGAGGGAGAACCTATCCGTCTACTCAATGAAAGCATCCTCAACGGATCCATCTTAATGATACTCGTCACCTGTACCATCGCTTCATTTGTGGCACAAAAAGGGGCTACTAAGATCGCTCTGGAGGAAATGGATGAAAAAACGGAGGAGGAAGACCCCGAGCACACCGAGAAAATCCTTATTCCCGTCAATTATCCGGAAAACGTGGAAGAACTGATTAACCTTGGAGTAACGGTCAAAACCCAGAGTACCAAAAACTCCCTGCTTGCCTTAAATATCATACCTACCGATACCGGTGATGCTGCCAAAGAAAGGGCAGCAAAAAAGATATTAGAAAAGGCCAGCATAAGTGCCGCGGCCACAGACAATATTCTTACCGAATTGATCCGTTATGATTCTGATATCACCAACGGAATAACCAATGTAGTTAAAGAGAACAAAGTGTCCGATATTATCCTTGGTCTACACAACCAAAAAGGAATTACAGGTTCATTCTTGGGGAAGTTGACTGAAGGCCTTCTCTCCAGATGCAATGTTACAACGCTGATCTATCGGAATAAACAACCGCTCAATACGATCAAACGGTATATGATCATCATTCCAGAGAATGCGGAACAAGAGATCGGCTTTCCTTTCTGGCTGCTGCGCGTGTGGAATATTGGCCGGAATACCGGAGCCAAGTTAGTGTTCTATGGCTCGGAAAAGAGCCTCTCATTTATAAGGGAAGCGAATAGAAGCCATGCAATCGAAGTGGAAATGGTGGAGTTTTCAGATTGGGAGGACTTCCTTATCCTGTCCAGGGACATGAAATCCGACGATGCGCTAATCATTGTGATGAGCAGGAAAAACGAGATGTCCTATCACCCTATGATGAAGAAAATGCCGAAATATCTGAATCTCTATTTTTCCGGAATCAACTATGTGTTGGTATATCCGATGCAAAAAGGACCCGATCAAGGCACGTATTCTAACTTTCAGGGAACAAAGATATTCAACCCTCTTCTAAACAATTTAGAAAAGTTCGATGATGCTGGAAAGGCTATTTCGGAACTGTTTAAGAAACGATAAGTTTACCGTCTAAGGTTAAGCGGTTGGCAATGTTGCTGCCCCTTAACTTTAGGCATTTCAACTTCGTCATATTTATAATAAACGGCTTTTTTCTTTCTGCCCTCCCCCCTGCTTTGTACTTTTGGCGCTGGTTCAGTTCAATTTATAAGTATGAAGAAAATAGGTCTCCTTCCCCGGTTAATCATTGCCATCATTATCGGCATTTTGATAGGAGCATATCTACCACAAATATTCACCGAAATCCTGGCTACCTTCAACGGCCTTTTTGGCAATTTTTTGGGATTTGTCATTCCCTTGATTATTATCGGCTTTATCGTTCCGGGGATCGCAGACCTTGGCAATGGTGCAGGCAGATCGTTGGCACTTACCGCAGCCATCGCCTATGGATTCACCGTTTTTTCGGGATTATTGAGTTATGGTACAGGATCATTGCTTTTCAAACATATTCTATCGCCGGGTTCATTGACTATCGGCAATACGGATAATCCGGAACATGCTCTACTGTCTCCGCTATTTAGCATCGAAATGCCTCCTCTTTTGGGGGTTATGTCTGCTCTTTTGATGGCCTTTATCCTCGGAATCGGTATATCTGTCATTGAAGGAAATGTCCTTAAAAAAGTGATGACGGAGTTTCAGGAAATCATCTCCAAATTGATCACCGCCATCATCATCCCACTGCTTCCCTTTCATGTCATGGGGATATTTGCCAACATGACCTTCGCTGGACAGGTGGGGGAAATAATGGCTGTGTTTTTCAAAGTGTTTATTCTTGTGATCTTACTCCAGGTCTTGGTCATTTCCATACAATATCTGATTGCAGGTACCCTTAACAGTAAAAATCCATTTTTGCTCATCCGAAAGATGATTCCTGCCTATTTCACGGCCTTAGGCACACAATCCTCAGCAGCGACTATCCCGGTGACTCTAGAACAGACAAAGAAGATGGGAGTACGGGGATTTGTGGCTGATTTTGTCATTCCTTTGTGTGCCACCATTCATTTATCGGGATCTACTGTTACAGTTACCACCTGTGCCTTAGCCATTATGACGATCAACGGCATGGCAACTCCTTTTATGGATTTCTTCCCCTTTATATTAGCATTAGGCGTGACCATGGTGGCAGCACCCGGAGTGCCTGGGGGAGCTATCATGGCGGCACTTGGACTGCTTCAAAGTATGTTGGGATTCAATGACACCCTGCTTTCATTGATGATCGCGCTGTATCTCGCCCAAGACAGCTTTGGCACCGCAACCAACATTACAGGTGATGGCGCGATTGCCCTCGTTGTGGATAGGTTTACAAGAAGTTAGATATTTAGGGCTTCTTGCTAATTCTTTAAATACCTGTAATTCAATTACATTAGCGGTAATATTTTAATTCAAAAACCCCGAAATAATCCTTTACAGGCTTTTTTCGGGGTTTTCTTTTTTGTATTTTAAGGTTGCAAATCAAAATACTATGAAAGATACGGTACAGCTCCAGATTTTCAAAGATTTCGACGGATATTCTCCAAAGTATCATTTTTTCAAGAATTCATTGTTCGGCCAGATCCACGGTTCTATCCCCTGGGAGGAACTTGCGGCCCTGCTGCCGAAGGAGAACACAGGTCCGGGTGCCCCCAAATGGTTCGACGCCACGGGGATGTTCGCCCTGATGTTTCTTAAGGCCTACCTCAACATCAGCGACAGGCACCTCATCGAAAGGTTCAACACCGACTACAGCCTCCAGATGTTCTGCGGCAAGCTTCTCGCCGAGGACAGGCAGATCAGGGACACCACCATCCTGACAAGGGTGAGGAAGTATATAGAGGAGCACTGCGAATGGGAAAAGATCCAATCCGTGCTTCTCGAACACTGGAAAAGGGATGTGGACAACAGCCATGTCCTGTTGATGGACGCCACCTGCTACGAAAGCTACATCCGCTTCCCCACCGATGTTAAGCTGCTGTGGGAGAGCTGCCACTGGGTCTTTGAGAAGCAGCTTTTCAGGCTGTGCGGGATCTTCGGGATCAAAAGGCCCCGGTCAAAATACACGGAACAGAAGAGGAAACAGCTTTCCTACTTCCGGAAAAGAAAGAACACCTACAGGGAGACCAAAAAGAGGCGGGAATCGCTGGTATACCTTCTGGGCAAAGGGTTAAAACAGCTTCAGGAAGTATTGGACATGTCCAGGGCGGAATGCATGGGGCCGGAAGATTTTTCACGCCTGAGGACCGTCAAAAAAGTCCTGGCCCAGCAGGCCTTTCTTCTGGACCACCGGCCCGAAGAGCTCAAGGACAGGGTTGTTTCCCTCCACAAGCCCTACGTCAGGCCCATTAAAAGAGGAAAAGAGAACAAACCCGTGGAGTTCGGTATGAAGGCACACATGCTCCAGGTGGACGGGCTTTCCTTTCTGGATACCATGAGCTTCAAAAACTTCAACGAGACCACGAGGCTGAAGCTCTCGGTGCTGAAACACAAAGCCGTTTTCGGAAGTACCTCCCAGCTGGGGGCCGACCGGATATATGCCACCAACGCCAACAGGAGGTACTGCACGGGCAACAAAATATTCCCCAGCTTCCCCAAAAAAGGGCCAAAAAGGCGTTCCGGGGCAGAAAAGGTACTCGCCGGCGAAATAGCAAGGCAGCGTGCCACCGTGATGGAAGGCGTGTTCGGCACCCACAAGGACCACTACGGGCTCAGGAAAATAAAGGTCAAAGGCGAGAAGCGGGAAAAACTGATGGTACTGTTTGCCACCATGGCGGCCAATGCGGTGAAGATCGCCAAAAGAAGAACCGGAGACCCCCCGTCGGACCGGAAGGCAGCCTGAAAAGGGAAAAGGACCACAAAAGCCTCTTCCGCGGGATAGGTGTGCCCGTACGGCAAATGCCCGGGGAAAAACCATCCTACAAAACAATAAATTGTATTTTTAAAGGATCGAATTGCACCTCAAGCCCGTACGCAAAGGCTATAAAAAACCCGCTAAGGATTTAGTTACTCCTTAGCGGCTAAATTTTAACGAATTTTCCAAGAGGCCCTGCTTAAGGGTCCGTACGTTCTTCATGATGGGTTTTGGCTTTAGCCTCCCAAAAATCCGCATTTTTGATGCCCAACGATTTTGGATCAAAAACAGGCTCTTTTCCCGCTTTGCGTTGGTCTTGGTAATCCTTTAAGGCAAGCAATGCGGGTTTTCTCAGAAGAAGGATGGCGATAACATTAAGCCAGGCCATTATTCCCACACCAATGTCTCCTAAGGTCCAAGCCATCTCTGCAGTTTTTATTGAACCATAGAAGGTGGCGAACAAAATCAGTGTTCTTAGAACCCACAGCTTCCATTGCTGAACTCCCCTTCTGTTCAAGTAGCTAAGATTGGTTTCAGCAATATAGTAATACGCCATAATAGTAGTAAAAGCAAAAAACAGAAGTGCGATGGCAACAAACCCTCCTCCAATGGTCGGAAAGTGCGTACTTATTGCTTGCTGGGTATATTCTGGTCCTATTGCCACACCTGGGAGGTTCTCAACAATAAACCCACCTATCTGATTGGCGACATTGTATTGCCCGGTAAAAAGGATCATAAAACCAGTAGCGGAGCATACGAATAGGGTATCGACATAGACTGAAAATCCCTGCACCAAACCCTGTTTGGCAGGATGGCTAACCTCTGCAGCTGCTGCTGCATGGGGAGCGGTACCTTGGCCCGCTTCGTTAGAGTATATACCTCTCTTTACCCCCCAAGCGATGGCCATGCCTAAAATTCCGGAAAATGCGGGCTCAAAACCAAATGCTGATCTCACAATCAATCCAAACACTTCGGGGATTTCCTTAAAATTTAATACCATTATAATGGTAGCCATAAGGACGTAGGCGGCCGCCATGAAAGGCACAACAATTCCCGCCACTTTGCCTATGCGTTTGACTCCTCCAAAAATTACCAGGGCAAGTAACACGGTAACTGTAGCTCCAGTGATTTCTACAGGTATATTAAAGGCACTGTTGATGCTTGTAGCGATGCTGTTACTTTGAACACCCGGTAGAAAGAAGGCCGTACTAAGTACAGTGGCCCCTGCAAATAGCATGGCATACCATTTGACCCCCAGCCCTTTCTCGATATAATAGGAAGGGCCTCCGCGGTATTGACCATTGTCTACCTGTTTGTAGATTTGCCCAAGAGTAGCTTCGACAAAAGCAGAAGCGGCTCCCAGAAAGGCGATTAACCACATCCAAAATATGGCTCCGGGTCCACCCATTGCAATCGCTGTTGCCACACCCGCAATGTTACCTGTTCCAACCCGGCCCGCAATGGCCATGGTGAATGCCTGAAAGGAAGAGACTCCTTTTGCTGAGGATCGGCCGTCGAAGAGTAGCCGAATCATTTCCCTTAGATGTCGTACCTGTAGAAACCGAGTGGTTGCAGAAAAATAAACGCCTGCGCTTAAACACAAAATAATTAAGGCATTACTCCAAACAATATCATTGAGGGCAATGATAATACTTTCCATACTTTCTCTTTAAGGGATGCTTTTAGAAAAATGATCATTCCAGCTTCTTTCGCCCCGAGACGGTCAAATAATCTCTTTTGCGGCAGACTGAATT
>DATGMS010000416.1:0-5888 GCA_035307285.1 Cyclobacteriaceae bacterium | reverse complement strand
GGGAGGTTTTTCTGCTGCAAGAAGCTTGTCCATCTGCAATGGCGCTACTGGGTCCAAGGTCGCTAGAAGGGAAGCAGCAGGCTCCAGTTGGTGCTGAAGATAATCATAATTGGCGCTCAACGCCCGCTTCATTTCTCCTTGGGAAGCTCCCAACCCGGCCTTTTCAATCAATATGGATAATAACGACGTGTGCCATTTTAGGTATTTCTTTGCTTCTTTAAGGTAGGCAGAAACCTGGTCCGGTCTCGCCTTATCCAACTCCTCAGAAAAATAGCGGACAGGGTCAACAGCCAAAAGGATGGATTGCTGCACCGACTTCTTTAGAAGGGATTCAAAATGGGCGCGTTCCACCTTTATGGCTCTGGAAAGCACATTCATGAACTCCTTTAAAGCCTCACTTACAGCATAATTTTTATAGTCAAAAAAAGGGTTGCTTTTCAGCTTTTCCAATTCTTCCTGCCAAGCGCCGAATAGGGTCTTGATCACCATCAAATTCACTTGGTTACAGGGCGTCAACTGGATGATCTCTTGACCATCCATATACTTCTTCGTGCCAAAATAATCGGTGCAAACCTTTTCCGCGAAAAGTTGTGAATAAGCTTCTAAATAATCTGGATTGATTGTATCACTCATTGCAGCTGCCTTATTTAAAATTGGAAATTCAAATCTTGATCGGATGTCATTTCATCTTGTGCTGTAGGGGACAGATTTAGCCTTTGCACTAACGATGTCTCCGCCAGGATTTTGGCTGTTTAACTGGAGACAACCATCATTAATCCCGGGAATACAGCCCAATGTAATCCAGTTGTAAAGTTATCGAAATAAATAAGGAAAACCAGATGAATAGAGGATGTATAAAAGCAAAATAAACGTGCTCCCCATCTCAAGCAGAAAATGAAAAAGCTGTCAGGAAGCCTATAAGACTCCTGGCTAAACAATATTTTTCCACCAAAAACGGCCTTTCAAAAGGCGTCATGAAGTAACTTGCGGGCCGAGAGAGTCAGTCGAAGAAAACCAGACAACATGTTTATAGAGCCTTTAATAGGGAAAAATCATCACAGGGAAAATAAAGGGCACATAGAAGTGATCTGTGGATCAATGTTTTCGGGCAAAACCGAAGAGCTTATAAGACGTCTCAACCGGGCTTTGATTGCCAAGCAAAAGGTGGAAATATTCAAGCCAGCCATGGACATGCGCTATAGCTATGAAAGTGTAACTTCCCACAACGAGACCTCCATACGTTCCACGCCTGTCCATAATGCCGACGACATCATTCTTCTCTCCGGCAATTGCGACGTAGTTGGCATAGATGAGGTCCAGTTTTTTGACCAACAGATTGTACATGTGGCTAATGTTCTCGCCCGAGCAGGCAAGAGAGTGATAATGGCTGGCCTAGACATGGATTTTGAAGGCCGGCCTTTTGATCCCATGCCGCAACTCATGGCCGTCGCCGAATACGTGACCAAAGTACACGCCATCTGCATGAAGTGCGGGGAACTGGCCTCCTATAGTTTCAGGCTGTCAGATTCTAAAGAAAAAGTAGTGTTGGGTGAGAAGGAAAGCTATGAGGCCAGGTGCCGAAGATGCTTCTATGAAGATAAACAGTAAGATTGAGAACAATTAATCGAGCGGGCGCTTACTATTGGTTTTGAAACCACGTAAATAAACGACATGCTGAAAAAGACCCAAGGTATAGTGCTCCACTACATCAAGTACAGGGAAACCTCTATTGTGGTGCGGATCTTCACCAGGGAATTGGGACTGAAGGGCTATGTGGTAAACAGTGTCAGGACGGCTAAGCCAGCGTCTAAAATTGCTTTGTACCAGCCCCTGACCTTATTGGATCTCGTAGTATATGATAAAGAAGGTGCCTCCCTTCACCGGATCTCCGAATCAAAACTAGCCCATTCCTTCCAGCGGATTCCCTTTGATTTTTATCGGTCCGGAGTGGCGATGTTTGTGGGGGAAGTAATGGGAAAAGCCATTTACGAAAATTACCAAAACGAAGGCCTATTTGACTTTCTGAAAGCATCCATTACCTATTTGGATTCAGAAAAAATCAACCTCAGTATTTATCCGCACACTTTCCTTTTGCAGCTTGCACTGTATCTTGGCTTTGGCCCTGCACATGGAAAGGAATTCTTCGAGCAGTTGCAACATGGCTTGGGCAGCCTTCCGATCCACGAAGATGAAATCTTTTATTTCGATCAGTTGATGGACGCAAGTTTAGACATCAACTTAAAAGTACCAGCTGCGATCCGCAGGAAGCTTCTCAATCATATTCTTGCCTTCTATAAGCTCCATTTGGAAACCTTCTCCGAAGTAAAATCAGTAAAGGTGTTGACTCAGATGATGTAGAAGAATATATGTGCGCATCATCTGAAAATTAAACATGTTGTTTTTCGGAAAACCCGATATTTAACCTTACATTTTATCCGGGTTACAACATCAACCCTTTCTTTCTGCATTTTTATTTTATTCAAATAAACCGGAGAAAAATGAATGCGAATTTAGGTTTCATACCTTCTGGTGACCAGAAAAAATTCACTGGAAGGCGCCTCGTCTCGCTGGGGAATTCCAGTAGCTTCCAATCCTTAAACAATCAAGCCAAAGATGTCTCTCTTAGACTTGCCAGCTCCAAGGATTATCCCCACAACAGCAACAGTTACCAAAAAGCCTTTCAGGAAGCTGATGGATTGGTGTTCGAGAGATTCGGCATTGCGGTGATCAATAAAGACCATGAAGATCAGATCAATAGGCTAGCCTCCTCTGCAAAGTCCCGAAAAACCTCCCTTTACTCCGAACCCGAGCGTTTTGTATATGCGTTGCATCCGGAAAGGCTGACCTTGTGGCAAAGAATCTGCGCCCTGTTCTTTCCCAAAAGATCTTCCGGACCCTCCCCCGTAGATAAAATATCCTACGAAGACGACAATCTCGCTTACTGGGGCATACATGCCGTTCAGGCCCTGTCCGCAAATTATTCTGGAAAAGGAGTCAAAATCGCCGTTTTAGATACCGGCTTTAACCTGTCCCATCAGGATTTTCAAGAAAGGCATATCATCTCCGAATCCTTTATTAGCGGGGAGACAGTGGATGACCTGAACGGACACGGGACCCATTGTACGGGGATAGCCGCGTCAGGGATGAACAGGGAAAACAATGCACGATACGGAGTCGCCAAGGATGCAGATATTTACATTGGGAAGGTATTGTCCAATGCCGGCTCAGGCAGTGACAGCAGCATATTGGCAGGGCTGGAATGGGCCCTAGAAAATAACTGTAAGGTGATCTCCATGTCTTTAGGTGCCTCGATAGCCGAAGGCGAAAGCTATTCGAGAATCTATAACGACCTGGCAAAAAAACTGATGGATGAAGGCCTGTTAATTATCGCCGCCGCAGGAAACGACAGCAGCAGAAGTTCAGGCATAATCAGTCCTGTGAGCCATCCCGCCAATTGCCCGAACATTATGGCGGTCGGAGCCTTGGACAAAGACATGAATATTGCGGACTTCTCCTGTGGGGGGATCAATGCCGAGGGGGCCGAAGTCAACCTGGCGGCACCCGGAGTAGATATATTCAGCGCTTACAAAAGCCCCAATAATTACCGTCGTCTAAGTGGCACCAGCATGGCTACACCTTTTGTCGCCGGGTTGGCCGCACTGCTATGGGAAGAGTTTCCCCAAGATAGCCCGTCCGAAATATGGGCTAAGTTGGAACGAAATGCTTTTGAATTACCGTTGCCTGTCAGAGATGTAGGAAAGGGGCTTGCCCAAACCTAACTTAATTCAATTCTTATCCTTATGGCCATACATTTTATTGCTTCTGTAAAAAACAACCACCTGGAGGAAATCCAAAGCCTGGCCAAACAAATGGAAGATAAAGGTTGTAAAATCACTTTGGTGGCCAAGCTGTTGGGGGTCATCAGCGGAACCGTGGAAGATGAACAATCCTTGGGAGATTTAACGATGGACGGAATAGATAAAGTAGAAATAGACCGAAAAATAGGCCCTTTTTGATGTCTCTTTTACTTAGGCTCCACCACACCCGCAAAGGTCTGCCTGATGATTTTACCGTTCCTGATGATAAAGGAATCTGTGGCATACAACAGCTTGAACTCTGGAACGTCTGCTTCCCATAAGATATAACCGACATCTTGGACCACTATACTTTTGTTTAAGGTCAACTTGCCGCCGTCTACCGGGAATGACTTGAAGACTCTAATAAAGTTTTGCCTGATCTCCTTCAGTCCCCGGTAGGTGACATCAGGGGTAATCAACACGGACTCCTCTGTATAATCTTCCATTACCCCTTCCAAGTCATTGTTCACAAAAGTTTCCCAATGATGGTCTAGCACCGTCTGGGTGGTCTTCTCATCGATGCCTTCATTAGAAGCCGTAGTACAACTCAACATAAAAAGAAAAGTAGCGGCAAGTAGTATGGTCTGAATCTTCATGAATAAATTTTTTTTCAATATATGTATAAAAACCTGTTCTATTCAATAAAAAACGATTAAAAACAGGAGGCTCTACTACATTTACATATATAAGATCAAAGTATCTACTAAAAGATTAGGTTTATCTTGTTATTACTAATCATTTAGTTTACATTCATGCTATCATATTAAAGAGACAGCCTGCCGCTATGTCATCAGCGATATGTTTTAAATCAATTTTAACCCTAAACCACATGAGTTATGAACCACAGAACAGAATTTAAAACAAGAAACTACCTTCTTCCCTTCCCCCTATTGTTTATCGGACTGATCATGCTGACAGCCTCATGCATGCCTGAAGAAGGTAACAGACAGGTGACCGAGCCCGAAGAAGTGTTAGTTGAAACGATAACGGAGCCAAATAATGAAGTTTTTGATGTAGTAGAAAACATGCCTACACCTGCCGGAGGCATGGAGGGTTGGAACCAATACCTTGGAGAAAATCTCCGCTATCCTTCCGCAGCAAAAACGAAGGGGATTGAAGGCACCGTTTATGTAGCATTTACCGTGAAGGACGATGGTTCCGTAAGCGATGTTGAAATCCTGAGAGGAATAGGCGGAGGTTGTGATGAAGAGGCATTGAAGGTGATAAAAAATTCGCCGAGATGGGAGCCGGGAACCCAGAGAGATAAAAAAGTAAATGTAAAGATGCGGGTTCCTATCCGGTTTGCACTCGGCAGTTGATTCCTGAAATATCATTGCACGAAAGAAGGTGGGCTGCTGGACAAGCGGTACCACCTTTTTTTTTATATGTTTTTGTAGTTAATTGACCAATTGAGCTACTAATACAGTACAAGCATAAAAGAAACAAATGTCTGCATCCATTGATGGCTATTTTCTGCAATTGATCAACGACAACATCGGGATCCCTCATAAGGTGAGCAGGATCTATGGACGAAGCGTTGAAGAGAGGGAAGACCTCTTACAGGAAATGATGTACCAACTTTGGCGGGCATTCGGGAGCTTTGACAAAAGATCAAAATTCTCCACCTGGATGTACAGGGTATGCCTAAATACGGCCCTGACCTATAAACGGAAGTCCAGGAAGGCAGTAGGGGAATCCATTTCCCTTGACCATTACGAGATCCCGGATGAGGGCACCGAAAACAGGGAAGAGACCATTGCTCTGCTCTATGACGCTATTGCAAGCCTCAATCCGGTCAATAAAGCGGTCATCTTATTGTCGCTGGAGGAGCTGAGCTATGAGGAAATTGCCCAGATCACCGTCATCCGACATCGCGACGAAAAGTCCTTCGGAATACTCTTCTCCTAAAAAAACGGAGGTCACTTCACTTCCATCGCTGCTTACAGTGGAAACATCAACTATCTTGACCAAGCGATGATCATTAGGATCTTTTTCCGTCCCTTCTCTGGTAAAAACATGAAATTTATTGGC
>DATGMS010000415.1:0-2556 GCA_035307285.1 Cyclobacteriaceae bacterium | reverse complement strand
CCGGGTCAATGAAGGGCCACTGTACTGAACCTTCGGACTTAAGATAGGCATAATTTAGAGCGGATATATCAATATTCGTCCCTTTGGTCAGGCGGCAGTGTTCTGCATAGACTTCCTCCATATCTTGAAACCCAAACCCCGAAAAGCCCATTTTCCGGGCAAACCGCATCAGGATCTCGGCATCAGGCATTGCATCTCCAGGGGCTTGGGTAAATTTGCCGAGGTAGCTGATCCGTCTTTCAGAATTGGTCATAGTACCTTCCTTTTCTCCCCAACCTGCCGCAGGCAATACAAGATCGGCATAAGGGATGGCTTCGTTCTTATTGGAAATATCCTGCACCACTACAAAACGGGCTTTTTTCAGTGCAGCCTCCGCCTTTCGGGCATCGGGCAAGCTCACCAAGGGATTAGTGCAGATGATCCACACGGCTTTAATACTTCCATCTTCCAGCCCATCAAATATCTGGGTTGCCGTCTTGCCAGGATTTTCCGGAAGTCGATCCACTCCCCAGAAATTGGCCACTTCTTCCCGGTGCAGCGGATTGTTGAGGCTTCTATGCGAAGCCAAAAGAGTGGCCATCCCTCCCACTTCTCTTCCTCCCATGGCATTCGGCTGGCCGGTAAGGGAAAATGGCCCCGAGCCAGGTTTCCCGAGATGGCCAGTAATCAAGTTTAGGTCAATCAAGGCGAGGTTTTTATTTACTCCGTCCCCGCTTTGGTTAAGTCCCATGGCCCAAAGGGTCAGAAATCCTTGGGCATCACCGATGTAGCTTGCAGCTGTGATAATATCCTCTACTGGAACACCACAAACCATGGCCGCCTCCTGTAAGGGAGTCTGCATTACGGTTTCCCGATAAGCGGCAAAGCCATCCGTATGGTCTTTTATAAAAGGCAGATCAATATTCCCCTGCTCAATCAAACATCTTCCGATAGCATGAAAAAGCACCTCATCTGTCCCGGGTACCAACTGCAGATGAAGATCTGCCAAAGCGCAACTTTGAGTGACACGGGGGTCTGCAACAATGATTTTTACGTGGGGATGCTCTTCCTTATGTTTTTCAATTCTCCTCCAAAGTATCGGATGGCACCAAGCCGGATTGGCTCCGGCCACAAAAAAACAATCCGCCAACTCTAGGTCCTCATAGGAGACCGGCACGCTGTCTTCTCCCAACGTCTTTACATACCCCATGACCGCAGAACTCATGCAAAGCCTGGAATTGGTGTCTAGGTTGTTGGTCTTTAAAAACCCCTTGGCCAGTTTGTTGACCAAGTAGTATTCCTCCGTCAGACATTGCCCCGACACATAGAAGGCAACAGCATCCGGTCCATGCTTTTGGATAATGGAGTGAAACACGGCACTTGCCCTGGACAAAGCAGTGTCCCAGTCCACTTTTTCCAGCGGATGGGATTTTCCACCGCGCATTTGGGGATACATCAGCCGGTCGGACTTGTCCTCCAATACATAGTGGAGGTTCATGCCCTTTGAACAAAGCATCCCCCTGTTTACCGGATGGTCCGGATCGCCTTTCAAGCTAAGCTTCCCTTTGCTATCCTTTTGCACCACAATTCCGCAGCCTACTCCGCAATAGGAACAGGTGGTCTTAAATGTTTCTTTCTTTGCTGCTGACATGGTTTTCCCAAGATCAAAGGTTAATGCTCTATTATCTCCGGCTGCAGTTCTTTTTCGGAAACCGCCATTTCCAGTTCGGACTGTGCCACTTGCTCATCTACAAAGGAAAATTTAATCAATAGGGAAAAAGCACTGGAGACCGCCACGATCAGGCCTAGAACAGCCAATGCTTCTTGGTAGGAAAAGGATTCCATTTTGAACAAAAACCCAGCAAAGACCGCCCCTGCATTTCCGCCTGCGCCCACAATCCCAGACACCGTTCCGATAGCTTTTTTATTGATAAAAGGGACTACGGAGAAGGTAGCTCCCTCTGCCATCTGGACAAAAAGACTGAAAATGATCATCGTGCCGATGGCCAAAGGCAAAAGGGTCATTTGGGAAAATAACATTAAAGCCAATCCTTCCACCAAAACTACGGCACCCAAAAATCTTACCCTCCCGCTTAGACCCCACTTGATTCCGGCCCGATCGCCAAAATACCCTCCCATGGAACGAGCGAAAAGATTCATCAAGCCGAAGAGTCCGGCTATTAAACCTGCGGTCCTCAAATCAAGTTGGAAGAAGTCATGGTAATAAATGGCTGCCACGTTGTTGATGGTCAGCTCAATTCCAAAACAGGCACCATAGATAACAAATAAGGCCCAAACCCTTTTATCCTTGAGTGCAGCCATAAAAGAGCCTTTTCCTTCCGCCTTTTTTCTTCTCTTAAATTCCAGGTCCGCTTGGTTGAGATCCGCTATATTTCCTTCAGGAAAATCCGTGGTCCAGCGATAATAAGCAATCCCGCACAGGATCATTGCAATCCCCGGAACGACCATGGCATATCTCCATGCCTGGGCATCCAAAAAGCCCATAGAAACAAAGAGGGCAAAAATAACGGGCATCACCATTTGGGTGACACCTCCGCCCAAATTGCCCCAACCCGC
>DATGMS010000414.1:0-2924 GCA_035307285.1 Cyclobacteriaceae bacterium | reverse complement strand
GGAATGGGCTGAATATACCTCCTCCAGTATCAATACCAGGGACAAGCATGCCTTTCAATACGGCATCTTTGAGATACGGGCCAAAATAGATCCGGCTCCAGGAATGTGGCCTGCGATCTGGACGCTGGGAGTGACCAAAGGTTGGCCTGCCAACGGGGAGATCGACATCATGGAATATTATCTGGTAAAGGGCGAGCCGACGATCTTAGCCAACGCTGCATGGGCACATTCAAGTTTAAGGGCCGCCTGGGATGAGGCCACCGTTCCATTTTCAAAGTTTCTGGAAAAGGATCCGGATTGGGCGGATAAGTTCCATGTGTGGAAAATGGAGTGGACGGAATCGTTTATCAGGCTTTATCTGGATGATGAGTTGCTCAATGAGGTGGATCTAAGCAAAACAGTGAATCCTGATGGTTTTAACCCTTTTCATCAGCCCCACTATATTCTGCTTAACTTGGCCTTGGGCTCCAATGGCGGTGATCCTTCCGCAACTTCTTTCCCAAGACATTACTTGGTGGATTATGTGCGGGTATTTCAAAAAAAATAAATTATGACCAATCCGTAGACCATGAAAAAACCTGTTTTACTTCTTATTTTAATCCTTCATTTTTTCAACTATTCCTGTAGCACCAATTCGGCGACTGATAACAAAGACGCTAATGAGTGGACCGTTCTCTTCAACGGCGAGAACCTGGACGG
Source organism: Cyclobacteriaceae bacterium (assembly GCA_035307285.1). Taxonomy (GTDB): domain Bacteria; phylum Bacteroidota; class Bacteroidia; order Cytophagales; family Cyclobacteriaceae; genus DATGMS01. The sequence continues at coordinate 2,225 of DATGMS010000414.1, read as the reverse complement.
GTGGATCCCCAAGATCCATCATCACGAAACTGGCGAGAACTTCGCCAATACTTTTCGCGTAGTTGACGGGAACTTGCAGGTAAACTACGAGGATTATCCCGACTTCAACGAGCGTTATGGCCATCTTTTTTATGAGCAGCCTTTTTCTTCCTTCCATTTGAAATGGGAATATCGCTTTACGGATGAGTGGTTAGAGGATGCTCCTGACTATACGTACAGAAACAGTGGGATTATGTTTCATTCGCAAGATCCCAAAACCATCCTAAAAGAACAGGATTGGCCTATCTCTGTTGAATTCCAATTGTTGGCAGAGGAGGAAGAAGGCCAGCCTCGCCCTACGGGGAATATGTGCAGCCCCGGCACGGAAGTTTTTTTTGAAGGGAAAATGGATCCCCGCCACTGCATCAACTCTACTTCTGAGACTTATCCTTGGGACGAATGGGTGAGTGCGGAATTAATTGTTTACGGGGATTCTCTGGTCATTCATCTGATCAATGGCGAAACCGTATTGCAGTATACCCAACCCCAGATCGGCGGCGGTGTAGCCAACCGTTTTGATCCGGCAATTAAAATTGATGGGAAGCCACTAAAGGAGGGATATATTGCGCTTCAAAGCGAAGGCCAGGGGATTGAATTTAAAAATATAGAAGTCAAAAAACTGGATTGAGGTATTTGTCCACACGAAAAGCGGGGGGTCGTCTCCTTGTGGCTTCTATTATTTTACAACGAATACAGGGAGCCTAAGAACTTTGTGCCTTTGGGTTAAACCAACAGAAAAGAATTACGGGTACCAGCTGGAAAAAGGAATAAACATCAACCACAGAGTCACAAAGTACACAAAGATACTTTGTGCACCCCGTGATGTTGTGGTAAAGGGATATAGGCTGGCGTTGATTATGGCCAGAAAATCTTACAATCAAATATGGCACAATAACTGCAATCGCTGCGTCTAAAAGATAATAGGCGTTAAATTCGCAGTGTTCTTACCTTTGGATAAATACCCTTTTTATGGAGAAGATATTGATCATTGGTGCCTTTGACAGGTACAACTATGGGGATTTGTTGTTTCCCTTGATCATCGAAAAGCAACTGGATACCTATGGCAAGAATTTCCAATATGAGTATTTTGGTCTCATAAAGAGTGACCTTTCCAAAGAAGGGGGTAAGCCCACCTTGGATCTGGCGGCTTTTTATGAACAATGCAACAACTCCGGCCAAAAGGTCAGCATTATGGTTGCGGGGGGCGAGGCTTTGGGAGTGACGTGGAATTCCCTGTATGCGGCCCTAAGCAAACCCTTTCAAAAGATACACCGGCACCATGTGCGTATTTCGAAGGTTATCGACTTGAACAAGATTGCCCAAAAATTACTCAAAGGAAAGACTACACTGCCCTTTGTCTTTGACAAAACGGATTTCCCCGGGGTTAAAAGAGTTATTTTAAACTCCTTGGGAGGTTCAGGGATCAGCAAGGCCTTGTTTGACAGGTATACTTTTATGCAATCCAAACTTCAGAAAACCGACTACCTGGCGGTAAGGGACAAGGTCACCCTCAATAATTTGCAACAAAACAACGTAAAGGCCCATCTATTTCCCGATTCGGCCATTTTGATGTCTAAATTTTATCCTAACAAAGTACTGGAGAAATCCGTGACTAAGCCGGTTAAGGAGTATGTCAAGGCAAATAAGGCGAATTACGTTTTCTTCCAAATCAACAAAAAAACAACCGCCGGAAGGGAAGGCCTTATCGCCCAAGAACTGGATAGGATTTACAAAGACAGAAATACTATGATCTGCCTTTGCCCTATCGGGAAGGCACTGAACCATGATGACCATGAAGCACTAAAGGCGGTGCAATCGAAATTGGAAAGCCCTTCGACCTATTTTGATGCCGACAATATCTGGGATATCATGTATTTGATCGCCAATTCCAAGGCATATGTAGGTACAAGTCTGCACGGAGCCATTACGGCGATGAGCTATGCCGTACCGCATGTCGGATTGGTGGTGGAAAAGCTAGATGCCTATTTAGGAACGTGGGGCGTGACAGGGAATGATTTTGCCGTAGGGTTTGACCAAATTTATAAGCAGTTCGTTACTGCGACCTTGATTGATAAGGAAGCATACAAAGCCTCAAAGGAGAAACAGTTTGAGGAAATCCATAAAGCCTTTGACCTCATGGCGAAGACTTTAGTAGCTTAGATATTGATAAGAGAAAAGAACAAAGA
>DATGMS010000413.1:0-7907 GCA_035307285.1 Cyclobacteriaceae bacterium | reverse complement strand
TGAAGATAGACTTCTTGAGAGCCGCCGTAAAGTCAAATTTCTGATCCAAATTATAATTTGTAACGTGCGCCATTGTTGTTATTTCTGAATTTCTTGTTTAACATAGTGAACTATCTTCCATCTTCTGTCGATAGATATCTGTGAAGCATGAGGCATCATCCTACCTTTTCCATGAGTAATAACGTGGAAGATATGTCCTTCAGGAAGATCTATATAAGCTCCCCCTGTTAGGTTGGCTACACCACCTAATACCGCACCTGCCTTACCGTCGCCCTGACCACTTGGTCCGTGGCAAGTGGAGCAATACTGCAGATACAATTGCTGTCCCTCTGCAATCACCTGATTGGTGGGTTCCAGAGGACTTTCAAGAGTGGCTGCCCCTTCATAATCTGCAGAATCCAATCGATATGGCAGATTTCCTTGGGCGTTTCTAGGAACAGTATTAGAAACAGGCTCCCGCATCGTCATGCCATGAGGATTGTTAGGATTGCTGTTATAAAATTCTCCTTTTCCATCCTCCCTGTTGGACAACCATGATCCTTCACCTTCGTTAGTGATTTGGGATAAAGGCTCGTAAGGAACGGAATGGTACATATTCGGTGCAAATTCGGTCCCCGGATTATCCCCAGAAACCTGACAGGATACCATACCCAATCCGGCACTTAATAGGGAAACAAAATATATTGACTGAGTAATTTTCATATCTATAAGTTGCCTATTCAAAACTTTTATTATTGACTTCAACGGCTCCAGAACCTTTTAAAACTTCTTTGATCCTGTCTAGATCCAACGACGCGTTGTTGGCTATGTCAATTGCCATGACATGTTTATCATCCGTACTTCTTGGATCAAATATCCGTGGCTGAGCCCAAGGTTTAAGATCACTAGTGGCGAAAAACACGCCGACCATACCAAATGCCGCCAATAATACGGTCAATTCAAAAGTAACAGGAATGAAGGCAGGTAAGGCAATGTGATCCTTCCCTCCTATAATCATTGGCCAATCAATGCCCAACATATAAATCTGCATGGTGAGCGCCAAGGTAGTTCCCAGCATTCCAAAAAAGAAGGCTGCCATGGGTAACCTGCTTCTTTTATACCCCAATACGTCCTCTAGACCGTGGATAGGATAGGGTGTATATACTTCATGAATTTTGATGCCATTTTCCCTCACAGTGGAAACCGCACTTTTCAAAACATCCTCATCTTCATAAATACCGAGGATAAAATTTTTATCTCTTTCCATACTTATTTAATCGTTTTCTCAGATGAAGATTTTAATACCGCTTTAATTTCAGACATATTAATTACCGGGAAGAATTTCGCAAACAATAAGAACAAAGTAAAAAACAACCCGAAAGTGAACAAATAGAGCCCGACATCATAGATGGTAGGATAGAACATCGCCCAAGAGGAAGGAAGATAGTCCCGGTGAAGGGAAGTAACAATAATCACAAATCTCTCGAACCACATCCCTATGTTCACTATAATGGACAGTATAAAAGTAGCCACTATGGAAGTCCTGATTTTCTTGATCCAGAATACTTGGGGAGAGATAACGTTACAGGTCATCATGATCCAGTATGCCCAAGCATAAGGCCCCGAAATTCTATTGAGAAATGCGTATTGCTCTCCTGGTACTCCAGAATACCAAGCCACAAATAATTCGGTGATGTATGCTATACCTACAATAGATCCCGTGATAATGATTACGATATTCATCAACTCGATATGGCCTATGGTAATGTAATCCTCGAGTTTGAAAACTTTGCGCGTTATAATCATCAAAGTCAGTACCATGGCAAAACCTGAGAAAATCGCTCCAGCTACGAAATATGGAGGGAAAATGGTCGTATGCCAGCCTGGAATTACAGAAGTTGCAAAGTCCATAGATACAATAGTATGTACAGAAAGAACCAGAGGGGTCGCCAAGCCGGCAAGAATTAAGGAAACGGACTCATATCGCATCCAGCTTTTGGCAGCACCGTCCCAACCCATACTCAAAGCACCATATATTGTTTTTCTCAAACCTGTGGCCCTGTCACGGATGGTGGCAAAATCAGGAATCAAGCCGATAAACCAGAACGCCAGAGAAACAGAGAAATAGGTAGAAATCGCAAACACGTCCCACAAAAGTGGCGAGTTAAAGTTTACCCACAACGAACCGAACGTATTCGGAAGAGGGAAAACCCAAATTGCACCGATCCAAGGTCTACCCATGTGGATTAAAGGAAACAAAGCGGCACACATAACGGCAAAAATAGTCATGGCTTCCGCTGCCCTATTAATGGAAGTCCTCCACTTTTGTCTAAACAGTAGGAGTACAGCAGAAATAAGTGTACCGGCGTGACCTATACCTACCCACCATACGAAGTTAGTAATATCCCAAGCCCATCCGATGGTCTTGTTAAGACCCCAAGTACCGATCCCTTCCCAAAGTGTGGTGACCAAAGCCACTAAACCTAACAAAAGAACAGCTAGAGAAACGGCCAGCCCAATCATCCAACTTTTAGTGGGGGCACCCTCCACATGTCTTGCGATATCATGGGTGACATCCCTATAAGTCTTGCCGCCGGTGACTAACGGCTCACGTACGGATGCGCTAAACGGAGGATTTTGGTCGTGTGAAGTAACCTGCATATTTTATAAATTAATATTTACGCTTCGTTTTTATCCTTATTTCTGATTTTTGTAAAATACCATATGTTGGGGTTGGTGTTAATCTCCTCCAATACATGATACGCCCTTTCCTCATTGACCACTTTGTTGAAAGAGGCCGTTTCTTCAGTGATCTGCAACAGCTGAGTAAGGCGGCTTTCCGGATTGTTCATGTCGCCGAAGACTATCGCATCGGTGGGGCAAGCTTCAGCACAAGCCACATTAACATCTGCATCCGTCATCTTACGTTTTTCACGTTTAGCGGTGAGTTTTCCAGCCTGAATCCTTTGAACACAAAGACTACACTTCTCCATCACACCCCTAGAGCGAACAGTTACGTCAGGGTTAAGTACCATTTTACCTAAATCGTTGTTCTGCGCCATATTTACCGCAGAAAACTCTTTGTTGTCGTGGTATTTAAACCAGTTAAATCTCCTCACTTTATAAGGACAGTTGTTGGCACAATACCTCGTACCTATACACCTGTTATATGTCATTTGATTAAGTCCTTCTGAACTATGGGTCGTAGCCACTACCGGACATACTGTCTCACAGGGAGCGTTGTTACAATGTTGGCAGGTCATCGGCTGGAAGGTAACTTCGGGATTGTCTGCCGCTACCTCGAGTTCTTTGTTGGACTCAGCTCCCGCTGGAGAGCTGTAATAGCGGTCAATTCTAATCCATGCCATTTCACGGCGGTTGAGAACTTCCTGCTTACCCACTACGGCTACGTTATTCTCGACTTGACAAGCTACAGTACAGGCGCTACAGCCAATACAGGAGTTCATGTCTATGGCCAAACCCCAGTGATGCTGGCTGTATTTATGGCCGCTCCACAAAGAAATCTTGGATGGCTTGACAAATTCACCTTCATGGTAAATCTTAGGATTATATCTTCCTGCGGATGGATTTTCTTGATATTCCGCTAAAGTAGCTTCCTGAATCACATTCTCCCTGCCCATATAGGTCTGGTGGGTCTGTGTTTGCGCTATTTTATAAGAATCTCCAGTAAGTTCAACTGATACTCCTTCGGTGATATCAAAATTGGTAAAGCCTTTAGAGCTGTCCAGCAATTCATAGGCGTTCACCCCTACCCCATTGGCAACTCTTCCTGCTTTGGTGCGTCCGTAACCTACCGCCAATCCAATAGTCCCGTCCGCTTGTCCCGGCTGTATCAAAACAGGAACAACAACAGATCTATCTCCCACTGTTAGCCTTGCTGTGGTCGTAGCCCCTTCGTACATCTTTTGGCCTTTTTCATTGGCCCATTTCTGAGAAACTGTGATATAATTGTCCCAGGTAGCTTTGGTGATCGGATCGGCCATTTCCTGGAGCCAAGGGTTATTGGCAAAGGTACCGTTTCCGATTCCTACTTTTTGGTACATCACCAATTCTAAGCCCGGATTATCCGCAGGGTAGGATTTAGCGACCGCCGCCGCCGCTGAGGCAACATCGTTCACCGCGGTAATTACTGTACCGGAAGAATCAGACCTCATTATCGTTGAATCTGAATCTGGAACCACTGTAGCTCCTACCGTGAATACGCCGTTATACAACGCCCTATCCCAAAATTCCTGGAAGCTTACAGATTCTTGTTGGCTGGCAAATAAACCGGTTCTCCAGTTTTCCTGAAGGAAGTCATAGTAATCGGTTGATACTCCTGCCCAGCTTAAAAATGAATTCTGAGCTTGTCTCGTATTAAATAAGGGAGAAATAGTAGGCTGGGATAAGCTATATTCTCCGGCCCTTGGATTGAAGTCGTTCCAAGATTCCAAGAAGTGATGGTCAGGTGCCAAATATTGAACAAGGGAACCCGTTTCGTCCTTGGTAATATTCGTGGACACAGAAATCTTAGTCTTGGCTATGCCTTCTGCAATCTCGCTTCCTCTAGCAAAATCATAAACAGGATTACAATTGTAAAAAACAACACCGCCTATTCGTCCTGCCTGTAGATCAGTCACAAATTGGTTCATTTGCGCATCATTTCCTTTGCGGAAATAAGCCGGTGTCGCATAATCCACTGTTTGGCCATTGTTACCTAACAGGTCATTGATTGCATTAACGATAATCTGAACGTTAGGATCGTTAGATCCCGAAACCACCAAAGATTTTCCCCTGCTAGCCCATAATTCATCAGCCGCTCTGTTTAGGTTGGCTATTTCCAAAGAAGTACCTGCAATTGAAGCAGTACCGGCCTTTTTTGCCAGCAAATTGTATAGTGCCAATACCCCTAAAGCTCCTTGGGAAGCCTTCACCGGAGTTCTATAATCAGCATTTGCTCCAGTGATTGAAAGATTAGATTCGAACTGAAAATGGCGGGACATAGTGGGCTTTTGGGTGGATATTTTCCGTCCCAAGCTGTATTGTCTGGCGAATTCTATAGGAGAAATCCAAGTGCCAAGGAAATCAGCCCCAAAGCTTACAATCACTTCCGCTTTATCAAAACGATAAGAGGGAAGTGTTGCTGTTCCGTAAGAATACTCATTTGCCTTGGTGATTCCATAATTGGAAGAGGGGTCATAAACAACCACCTCAGCACCCAATGCCTCTGTCAATTGGCTTAAAGCTCTCTCTGTAGACGGTGAAACAATGGTGTTGGTAACTATCCTGACAGTACCCGCCGATTTTAACCGAGAAGCTACCTGGCTGTCTAAAGTAGCCCAATCAGCCGGCTGTCCCTCGATTTGCGGTCCCGTCAATCTCTCCTGATCGTACAAAGTCAAAACAGAAGCTTCGACAATGGCATTTACCTTGCCTTGATTGGTAGGAGATAACTTGTTTCCATCTATTTTAATAGGCCTACCTTCTCGCGTCTTTACCACAATAGCGGCATAATCCCCCCCGGAGACAAAGGTGGAAGCGTAATAGTTCGGAATAGAAGGATTGACGTCGACTGGCTTGTTCACGTAAGGAATGGCCTTTCTTACGGGTGCCTCACAAGCTGCCAAAGAGGCCGCCGCAATGCTGAACCCCATCAATTTCAAAAAATCCCTTCTCGAAGAACCACCTTCTTCATTCTCCTTACTAATTGGAAGATATCCAGGGAACTCATCATTTGCGTTCTTCACAAATTCAGGATCGTTGGTCAATTGTTCCAATCCCTTCCAATAGGTCTTTTTATTTTCTTTCATTTTATATTAAAATATAGAATGTCCTTAAAAATTAAATATTAATAGTGACACTTGGCACATTCCAAACCCCCGATGTCCTTAACTTTTAAGGCATCCTTGGAAGTAGAATGAAGTTGTACCAATTTATCATAGTACTCGTTCCCTTGAGAGGCGATGTCTGTCTGACGGTGACAATCAATACACCAACCCATGGTCAATGAACTGTGTTGAGATACTACTTCCATTTCTTCAATTGGACCATGACAGGTCTGGCATTCAACCCCACCAACTGTTACGTGTTGGGAATGGTTGAAATAGGCAAGGTCAGGGAGATTATGCACCCTAACCCATTCTATAGGCGTATTTGTATTAACTGCATTGTGGATTTTTGCGATCTCGGTAGACATCCCTTCCTGACCACCGACATTTTGGATGTAAGTATGGCAATTCATACAAATATTGGCTGAAGGAATATTGGCGGATTTTCCGATCTCAACCCCAGTATGGCAATATTGGCAAGGAATCTCGTATTCTCCAGCGTGTAATTGGTGCGAATAAGCAATCGGTTGTGATGGTGCATAACCTTCCTGCACTCCCACGGAGTAGAGCCCATCAATCACCGTCTTTCCTACCAAAGCCACGACAATGACCGTGATGATGAATATGAACCCATCACTTTTAAGCACCTTTCGGAAACTGGTCTTTTGGTTGACAAACTCCCTATCGTCCTCGTCTAAATTTGCATTGTTGTTCAAATACTTTGTAAGAACAGAAATGATCAGTCCCAGTACAATAAGGATTAACAATAGGACACCCACCAGAACGGCGAGAATGATCGTTAGATATGCATTTGGTATTCCGTCCCCTGAACCTTGTCCAGTTCCTGCCCCACCTTCTACGGCTGCGCCTACAGGCGCATCCTCTACCTTGTCTCCATATTCCACATAGGAAAGCAACGCATTGAGGTCTTCTTCGCTGAAGAAGGGCATTGGAGGCATGATGGCATTGTTAAATTCCGCAAACAAGGCCACGGCCACAGGATCGCCATCCTGAATCATTTTTTGAGAGTTGCGTATAAAAGACTTTGCCCATGAAACTTCCCTTCTGTCGGTTACCCCACGAAGTGCGGGCCCAATCAACTTCTGATCAAGTCTGTGGCAGGCAGAACAGTTGGCATTGAACAGGGTCTTCCCCGCCTGGATGGTTTCTTCGTCTTCCAATACTTCAGGATCAGCCGCTATTACGTTGCTTCCTAAAACAAGAAAAAAAGCCAACGCCAAAAAGCTAAATCTAAAGGGAACACTTAATAACGAGCGTTTGATTGACATATTTTTACTCTTTAATTCAGTTTAATTCAGGGTATCTAAAACTCCCCACAAATGTACTACCCAAGTTCTATTTATCAAACTTGCGACATTGACAGAAAAAGAGGATCACCGCTTTGATTTACTATAATGATATCACTGATTATCAACCTATTGATGAATCAAAACAAGTTTTAACAATTATTTAGAATCTATATAAATAACCTTTTGTAGACAATAAAAGTGATCTATATCACCTTTCCAGATATTCCATATCTTTTATTATTGAATAATCATAATCCCAGACCTACATACTGAGTTTATCTGCAAAAATTGAATATTGAGTTTGGATAGAAGCGAATAATATCTACATTTGCATTCCAATTCTAAAATTGGTCGAGTGGCCGAGTGGCTAGGCAGAGGTCTGCAAAACCTTGTACAGCGGTTCGAATCCGCTCTCGACCTCGACAAAAAGCATCCTCCTGGGATGCTTTTTTATTTCAAAAAAATTTCAGCTTTGTGATTAAATGATTCACCTTCGCAATCTGGATTTCGTAGGTTGATGCTGTTTTCAATGGTATTGGGAGTTGGAATAAACTAGCTAAAAGCAATAGCTTGAAAAGAGGAAAAACTTCAAGAAAAAATCTCATCCTTGGAAACAAGAAAAAGGGCATCCTCTCTATGAGAATACCCTTTTTTTGATTTATGATTTATCCAATTTTACTTATTGGCATCACCTTCCATTTTTTCCTTCAAAGCAGATAGCGCATCCAGGTCACCTAAAGTTGACTTTTCTGCACTGCTGTTGTCAGTCGTAGTGGTGGAGCTTTTCTTG
>DATGMS010000412.1:0-3293 GCA_035307285.1 Cyclobacteriaceae bacterium | reverse complement strand
GGGTAAATCGCAGGTATAACAGATTGTACCAGATCGTTTAGTAAATGGGCAAAGCTGATGGTGAATAAAATGGGATAGACCGTACTTACCTGCCTCTTTTCCAAGACGGATGCTATAGGATCACTTAAAGAGCTTTTCATTTTAAAAACAGAGAGGTAAAAATCAGAATCGGTGAAACTTTGATCACCGCATAAATGATACTGGAGAAAACACCTCTCTCGTTATAATAGTTTAACATCCCGTTAAATTTCCCATTGAAGCGTAGACAGCTGGGAAAACATGGGTCGACTTCAATTTTTGGTCATTATAGCAGAACCTTGCATATTCCTTTGTTTTGAAATTGGCAAATAAAAATTTTTCACATAAATTCCGCTAGGTTAACGATTCTTCAGAAAGGGAAGCTCCTCAACCCAGTCAAGTCCGGGTTGAATTTGTCCATAATATTGTCGTCTATGAAAACATCCAATGCTTCCCGAAGGGATTTTATCAAGAAAACCGTTGCCAGTACAGCGGTTTTATCGTTGGGAGGAATCCTGCCCTCCTTCACGGCCAAGAGTTACGGAAAAATTTTAGGTGCTAATGAGCGGATTAAAGTCTCCGTGATGGGTGTCAACTCCCGGGGTTTGGCCTTGGCCCAAAATTTCGCCAGCCAAGCCAACGCAGAGGTTCTCTACGTAGTAGATGTGGATTCCCGCGCCATTGACAAATGCAGTGCTGCCGTTGAGGAAATCACCGGGGCTGCCCCAAAGTCTGCAGTGGATTTTAGAAAAACACTTGAAGACGGGGAAGTCGATGCCTTAGTGGTAGCTGCACCAGATCATTGGCATGCTCCGGCGGCCATCTTGGCCTGCCAGGCGGGAAAAGACGTTTATCTAGAAAAACCCGCCAGCCATAGCCCAGAAGAGGGGGAATTGTTAATCAAAGCTGCAGAAAAGTATGGCCGTGTACTTCAAATGGGAAACCAAAGAAGATCTTGGCCCAATGTGATCGCCGCTATTAAAGAAGTGCATGATGGCGCTATCGGAAGGCCGTATTTTGCCAAAACATGGTATACCAACAATCGGGGGCCAATTGGGATTGGAAAAGATGCCGAAGTACCCACCTGGCTTGATTATGATCTATGGCAAGGCCCGGCTCCACGGCGTAGCTACAAAGACAATGTCATCCATTACAACTGGCATTGGTTCTGGCATTGGGGTACGGGAGAAGCCCTAAACAACGGCACGCATATGGTGGATTTGGCGCGATGGGGGCTAAACGTCAATTACCCAAAGCGGGTCACCTCCTCTGGAGGAAGATATAGGTATCAAGATGACTGGGAAGCACCTGACACGCAAGTAATCAATCTGGAATTTGACAATAACACCAACATCATGTGGGAAGGCCGTAGCTGCAATGGCCACCATGTGGCTGGGTCCAGCGTAGGGGTGATATTTTATGGGGAAGAAGGTGCGCTACAGATCGATGGGGGCAATTCCTATAAAATATTTGATCTCAAGAATCAGTTGGTCAAAGAAGTTAAAAATGACAATGCGATAGACGCTCGAAATCTGGCAAGTCCAGCCCAAGCTTTGGACGCTTTACATATTCAGAATTTCTTTGACGGCATTAAAAAAGGTGCTTCTCTCCATTCCGACATTGAAAGCGGACATATAAGTACTTTACTGGTTCAATTGGGAAACATCTCTCAGCGGATCGGTGAGTCATTGAATATTGACCCGAAGAACGGACATATCTTGAAAAACAAGGCGGCTAATAAGCTGTGGGGCCGGGAATACGAGAAGGGTTGGGAACCTAAAGTCTAGACCTGGATATTCAATTCAGCTTGGCGAGCACCTGAACGTTGCTATGGCAATGAGTGCTTAACACTTCGGAGGGATTGACTTTGTCCACCACGTATTCACATGGTACAGGAATCGACCAATTGAGAAGGGAATTTTAGAGCCTTCAATGATTATATAAATTGTCCCTCTTATAAACGATATAATCGGTAAGGAGGGGATCTATGCCGGACCGCCGTAGTTCTGAGGCTATTTGGGCTCGGTGATAGGTGGAATGGTTGATGATATGGAACATGATGTCTTTGACTTTGTTGGAAAATTTTGCTCCTGATGAATTGCTATACACAATTAATTTGTTCAGATCCGCTTCTTCCACTATCTGTAGACTTTTTAAATAATTTTCATTGTCGATCTGTTGCAAATCCTCCCATAGGTTGATCTGCCAAACTTTGAACGCCTTTTCCCCCAGAATCCTTGCATTCCATATCTGTTGGGCATTCAGTAAATGGTTGATCAATTGCACATTTCTCTCAGAAATAGCCGGCAGATTTTCCGAAAGCAACCCGACGATTTTTTGGTTATAATGATGGCTATATTCAAGCAGTTCTTTAAATTCTTCTTTCATGACAAATGGTGCTATTTTTTCAGTTTCTCAGACAACTTCTTTTATACCTTAAAGAAAATTTTCTTCTTATATAAGAAATAGCAAAGACCCCACATCAGCCCCAAAGTAATTAATGCGGTCAATAAATTCAACACCGCTTCTTCAACTCCCAAAGGGGCTAAAAAACCAAAACTAAAGATCTTTACAAAATCCGCCAGCCATCCTTTCAACACTTCTGCAAATAGGTAAATGAAAATAGAATTCATGCCCACGATGATAAAAAACTTGGTCCAGCTTTGTACTTTTTTCACATCCACCAGCCAGTAAAAGAAAGCCAATGCGGCCAAAGCCCATCCTCCAGAAGCAAATACAAATGAAGTAGTAGAGATTCGCTTAATTATGGGAGTAATATTGAATAGATCCAACCCGTATCCGATTAAAAGGCAAACGACCGCGGAGATCAGGAAAGTTTTGACCTTTTGGCTGGAGGCGCTGTTCGAAAGCAAAACCTTTCCGCACACCGCGCCCCAAATGGTATGTGCGGCAGTAGGGACGCAATTAATGGCAGCCCATCCCCCATCGTTGATTTTTCCCATCAGCACCATGTCCATCCAGGAACCAAAGTTTTCGCCTTTGACAAAGGGGGCTGCGGGATCATAAATTCGATAAACAATCTCCGTCAGAGCAAGCATGCCGAGTGATATGGCCAGCTGCGTCCTGAGAGGCAGATTGATAATGAGAAAAGTAACCAGTATGGTAAAGGACAGCTGCGTGAGTACGTTCCATAGCTCCCATACCAACCTGCCGCTGTACACGCAGTGAAGGCCCACGCCAAACAGGAACAATAAAAAACACCGTTTGATAATATGCCGGAAAACTTTGCTCCACTCCCCACCCTGAGACAATCG
>DATGMS010000411.1:0-6307 GCA_035307285.1 Cyclobacteriaceae bacterium | reverse complement strand
GGGAGTTAACGATCAACTTGTTGATCACCCGTTGGTTGGATGTCTCCAGAGATCCCATTTCCACTTTTTCCGCGTCTTCCATTCCTATTTTTCGCGTAGGATAGGAGCTGTGAGCCGGCGCGGAATTGAAATAAAACAAAGCCTCACCCGATGCAGCAGGATGAAACGTGACCTTCTTTGCCCCTCGGCCAACGTATAAAGCTTCTTTTTTGTCCAGGGTAAAGGTGGTGCCGTCTACGGATATAGAAGAACGGCTGCCTATATTAATAATTCCCAGCTCCCTTCTTTCCAGGAAGTAATCCGCTTTAAGTTGTTCCACCGGCAGAAGTTCTAAGGGGGCTGATAAGGGGAAGATGCCTCCGACAATCAGTCTATCGAAGGTGGAATAAATCCCTTTAACGGTGTCTTTTTCAAATATTTCCTCCACTAAAAAATGCTCCCTCAGTTGTCGGGTATCATACTGCTTGACGTCATTTGGATGGGAAGCATGTCTCGTAATTATATTCATAGCCATAAATTTTTAGTGTAATCGGTTGCGCAATATAAAGTAAAATATAAATTTAAAGAAGGCTGCACCGGATTCTTTACATTAAGTCCTTATAATACTAAAACTATTAGTCGAAGTTTATTTAGAATGATTCAATACAGGAAAGAGAGGTTATTATTTTTCTACCTGAATTTTAATTATTCAAATAATCTTTTTAATATGCAATCGATTGTTCATCCCGATTTATCGGTTTTAAATGCCATCATCAAAAATCATTAACAAAACTCAAATAAATGAATAACAAATTTTCCCGCCGCTCCTTTCTTTATTCTGTCAGTATGTTGGCAGCCGGAGCGGCCATGCCGATTCCTGTCAATGCCTTTGGCTTGAATAAAAAATTGCGTGTAGTATTGGTTGGTACAGGCGTACGTGGTATCTCCTTCTGGGGAAAACGTCTGGTAGACGAATATCCCCAATTGTTGGAATTTGTAGGATTGAGTGATCATAACCCCGGACGCTTGGCATATGCCAAAAAGTTTATGGGGGTATCCTGCCCTGTGTTCACCGATTTTGATGAGATGATCAGTAAGACGAAGCCTGATCTTATCATAGTAACTACAAAGGACTCCAATCACCACGAATTTATTATCAAGGGGCTTGAAGCCAATATTGATGTGTTGACTGAGAAGCCGCTGACGACCGATGAAGACAAAACGCAGGCAATCCTGGATGCGGAGAAAAAATCCAATAAAAACCTGATTGTTGGATTTAATTACCGTTGGAGTCCTTACATGACCAAGATTAAGGAACTGCTGCACAGCGGCGAAATCGGGGAAGTCACCTCTGTTGATTTCCATTGGTACCTTAATAACCACCATGGAGCTTCCTATTTTAGAAGGTGGCATGGACTGATGGATAGCGGCGGATCTTTATGGGTGCATAAGGCAACCCACCATTTTGATTTATTGAATTGGTGGTTGGATTCGGATCCTGAAGAAGTTTTTGCGTACGGCGATTTGGAGCATTATGGGAGTAACGGTCCTTTTCGTCACACCCACTGTCGTCCCTGCCCTCATAAATCGGATTGTGCGTACTATTGGGATATCACCAAAAGCCAACATGACATGAACCTCTATGTGGAGAATGAAAAACATGATGGATACCTCCGCGACGGCTGTGTCTATAGACCGGAAATTGACATTTACGATAAAATGTCCGCGCAGATCAAGTATGCTAACAATGCGGTAGTCAATTATTCCTTGACGACCTATTCTCCTTATGAGGGATGGAAAATAGCTTTTAACGGCCGAAAAGGACGTCTGGAAGCATGGCTGGACATACCCTTTATGAATAACTCTACCATGAGCCAAGAAGAACTGCACGCCGCTGAAATGGCTCAAAACACCAATGAAGATATGATGTTCGAACCTTTGGTGCTGCACAAAAACTGGGAGGATTTCAAGATTATTCAAGTAGGTAGCGAAAGAGGCGGGCACGGGGGAGGAGACAAACGTCTTCATGATAAGATTTTTGTCAATCCGGACGCCGCAGATCCGCTAAAACATTCTGCCGGTTTACGGGACGGTGCCATGTCGGTATTGGTGGGGATTGCGGCAAGAAAGAGCATTCAATCCAATAAGCCTATTAAAATTGCAGAACTTTCCAGCCTAACTCCTACACCTGACAGGACATAGAGATACCTACCAAGCTCAGTAAGCCAACTTAAAGTCAAGTTGAGACCTTATACCCTAATGACAGCCGCAGCAGATTATTTTCATGATCCCGCTGCGGCTTTGTATGTGGAAAAGAGAACTGTAGATTTATGTGTCTTGACTTGGCCTGATGTGGATTAATGCTAATTTAGCAATCTCAAAATTTGTTCAATTAAAAAATATTCTCAATTATGAAAGGGATTAAGAATTTTATTTCTTGCCTGAGCGTATCGATATTGATTTTTTCGTGTTCATCAAACAATACCAAAATGGATGAAGAAACTGAAACATCGCCGGCAACAATTACCGGAGCTGACGGTGAAATTAAACTGATGACCTTGGATCCGGGACATTTTCATGCCAGTTTGGTGCAAAAATCCATGTATGACCAAATCAGCCCGACCGTTTACGTGTATTCCAAAGAAGGACCTGAACTGGATGCTTTCTTGGCCTCAATAAACAACTATAATAGCCGATCCGAAGAACCGACAAGCTGGAAGATGGAGGTGTATACGGGGGATGATTTTTTGGAGAAAATGATCCAAGAAAAGAAGGGCAATGTAATGATCACTGCGGGAAATAACCGCAACAAAACCAAGAACATCAAAGCTGCTGTAGATGCCTCTATCCATGTGTTGGCGGACAAGCCTATGGCCATAGACACCGAAGGTTTTGAAATTCTAAAAGAAGCCTTTGCTTCAGCTGAAAAAAACGGTGTTTTGCTTTATGATATAATGACTGAGCGTTTTGAAATCACTTCATTGCTTCAAAAGGAATTTTCTCAAATTAATTCTGTATTTGGTGACTTAGAAAAAGGATCCTTGGAAGATCCAGCCATTACCAAGGAGAGCATCCACCATTTCTTTAAGCAGGTATCGGGCAACGCTCTTATCCGGCCCGCTTGGTTTTATGACGTATCCCAGCAAGGAAGCGGTATAGTGGATGTAAATACCCATTTGGTGGACTTGGTACAGTGGGAGGCCTTTCCCGGAGAAATCATCGATTATGAAACCGATATTGAATTAATCAATGCAAGACAATGGAAGACAGAACTGACTTTGGATCAATTCGAAAAGTCCACCGGATTAAGTGCTTACCCGGATTATTTATCCCAATATGTGGAAGATGACTTGTTGAAAATTAACAGCAACGGAGAAATCAATTATAAAATTAATGATATTCATGCAAAGGTATCGGTCATTTGGAACTACCAAGCCCCTGAGGGATCAGCGGATACCCATTACTCCATTATGAGAGGGACCAAGTCCAACCTTGTGATTCGTCAGGATAAGAAGGAAAATTATATTCCCGAACTCTATATCGAGCCTGTAGAGGGAGTAGATAAGGGAGCTTTCGAAACAGAATTGGCTGATGCCGTAGAAGCGTTAGGAAAAGCGTATCCTGGAATTCAAGTAAGTAAGGATGGGAACACCGGCTGGAAGGTAGTAATTCCAGAAAGCTATCGTACGGGGCATGAGGCGCATTTTAGGGAAGTAACAGAAAAATACCTCGAATATCTGGTCGACGGAAAGCTTCCTGATTGGGAAGTGCCAAACATGATTACAAAATATTACATTACCACCAAGGCCTTAGAGATGGCCAATGAGTAAAATTATGATAAGAGAAGAAAAGGATTGACCCGAGAAGTCAATCCTTTTTTTGTATATTAGACTTCGTAATTAATCTTAAAAAATGCCATTAGCGAGCCAATCAGACCACTAAGAAGCATATTTTGGTTGGCCTTTCTTAACAAAGATAAACCCTGATTAACTTGAACAAAACATGAAAAGAATCTACGTCTCGATATTCATTTTTCTTCCCCTTTTTGGGATTTTCTTTAACGGGTATCCCCAAGATAAAAAAGACAATAATACGATGCTTTGTGTTGGAAACTATTGGACAGAGGAAGAAGGGTTAGCATTTTTACAGGAAATGCGACAGACCTATACCACCGAGAAAGAGTGGGAAACAAGGGCTAACATAATAAAATCCCATCTTCTTAAAGGTGCGGGGTTGGAAACATTCCCGAAGAAAACACCCTTAAATCCCATCATGGGCGAAGTACGGAAATACGATGGATATTCCGTTCAGAATGTTGCTTTTGAAAGCCTTCCTGGTGTTTATGTAACAGGTAGCCTCTACCGTCCTTTGGGTAAAACAGGTAAACTTCCCGGCATCATCAGCCCCCATGGCCACGGTACCACCCCCGGAATGGTAGGGCGTCATCACCCTCAGGCGCAAATGCGTTTTGCTACTTTGGCAAGAATGGGGGCAATAGTTTTGGGGTATGATATGGTGGGGTATGGTCAAATGGAGGAAATAGGTTGGGAGCATAAGCATCCTGAAGCCATGAAGCTCCAGATCTGGAACAGCATCCGAGGGGTTGATTTTCTGATTTCTATGGGTGCAGATCCGGAAAAGATTGGCGCCACCGGCGAATCGGGAGGTGGAACCCAAACGTTTATTCTCACAGCGTTGGATGATAGAATAAAGGTCTCTGCACCTGTCGTCATGGTTTCGGCACATTTCTTTGGCGGCTGTGAATGTGAGAGCGGCATGCCTGTCCATAAAGGAGAGAATTATCAAACCAACAATGTGGAAATAGCGGCTCTTGCTGCGCCCAGGCCACTTCTATTGGTTTCTGTGGGAAACGACTGGACGCTTAATACCCCTGAAGTAGAATATCCGCACCTTCAACATATTTATTCCCTTTTGGGGAAGAAGAATTTAGTAGAGAATGTTCATCTCCCAGATGATCGCCATGGTTATGACGATAACAAGAGAAAAGCTGTTTATCCATTTATGGCTAAACATCTCGGTTTGGATCTCGAAAAAGGTCTTCACGCCGATGGGACACTTAGGGAAAATGCCGTAGTTGTCGAAACCCAGAAAGCTTTATATATCTTTGATGATAAACGTCCATTTCCAGAAAATGGCGTGAGACATAATGACGGGGTTGTATGGAATTAAAAAAGACAGCCTTATAAAGCTTGTAATTGTAAGGATTTTTAGACAAGGTGATCGCCAAGGGCGGATGGTGAGAAGGATTGGTAGTAAAGGCCTTCGAGTTAATTGAAAGAATTCGGAAATATTTTACATAAAGGCTTAAATCAAGTAGCTTTAGTTTTAGCTCCTATATTATTTGCAAAGCAATCAGAATGAAAGTTATCGAAACTACTGACCCTGAGGAATTGGGGAAGAAGGCAGGTCAAGCAGCCGCTTTATTAATTAAAACAAGCATTCAAGAGAAAGGACATGCCAACATTATTCTTGCCACGGGCACCAGCCAATTTGAAAGCTTGAATCAATTATTAACGGAAGATATCGATTGGTCAAAAGTCCATGTTTTTCACCTCGATGAATACCTCGATATTTCCATATCCCATCCTGCCAGTTTTAGAAAATACCTGAAAGATAGATTTATCGACAAAGTGGAAATCCTTAGATCCTATCATTTAATAGACGGTGAGACCGATCCGGAAGAGGAATGCAAGAGACTGGGGGGATTGATCGATTCGCATCCTATTGATGTAGCCATGGTCGGGATTGGCGAAAACGGCCACCTTGCTTTTAACGACCCGCCGGCTGATTTTGAAACAGAACAGCCCTACCTCGTCGTCAAGCTTGATGAACCCTGTAGGATGCAACAGTTGAACGAAGGTTGGTTTAAGTCCCTGGATGAAGTACCGCAACAGGCCATCAGCATGTCGATCCGGCAGATTATGAAATCAAAGCATATCATTTGTTCTGTCCCAGATGCAAGAAAAGCCAAAGCTGTAAAAAATTGTTTGGAAAACAGAACAAACCCGATGGATCCCGCTAGCATTTTGCAAGAACATCCAAACTGTAGCATCTACTTGGATAAAGCATCAGCGTCCCTTCTAAGTAGAACCACATTGGAAGTCCACAAATCCTGAACTATTGCATCAAGAGAAAAATGTGTGTCGAAAGCTAAATTCTTGTTCCATAGGAAATGAGCAGAATAAAAATCACCAACGGTAAGGTAATTACTCCCTTTAAGATTATTCCCAATGGAACGGTGCTGCTCGAAGGTGGTAGAATCACTGCTGTCTTAGAACAAGATGTAGACATGGCAGATGCGGAAACA
>DATGMS010000410.1:0-7946 GCA_035307285.1 Cyclobacteriaceae bacterium | reverse complement strand
CCCGGCTGTTGCCGTAGGCCCGCCCTTGCCGAAGTACAGCTCGTTGTGGTAGGTCCTCACGATGTACGTCCCGTTGGGTACTGGTACAGCATAGCTCAGGTTGAACGCGTTGCGCTCGGTCTGGAACAGCGGATCCGTACTTGCCTCGGGGTTCGAGTGCCGGTGGGAGGTGTTGAAATACACTGGGCTACTTTCCTCACCTACAAATTCGTTGAGCTCATAATTGACATTACCCACGCCACCTGTGTTCAGGTGGGCGGCAAATTCAGGCACCTGACCTCTTCCTCTTAAGGAAATTTCTTTTTTACTAGTATGATTGTACTCTACCGATAAAACAGCATTTGACTCAACTTTGCTTCCCACATATTGGATCTCAACATCTTTTGCGGTGTTGGACTTAATCAGCATGCTCGGCCGGTTTCCAGAGACAATGACAAAATCTGCGGCATCCGGACCAGTGATCACTATATTTTTGACGAATACTGCCTGATTTCCCCCTTGTGCTTTGAGGCTAATGGTCGAAATTTCTCCTTTATTAAAGTAAACAGGTGAGGAGGACTCCAGTGACCCTGCCACAACAGCATTTCCTTTAGGATTATCCACGCCGAATACCTCCATATTTTTTTGCCTTCCATTGCCTGACACAGGGGAGCCTGCTGCTATAAATACCCCATTTCCTGAGACAATAGCCTGGGTCCCATGTCGGGGATAATTAAGCGGACTTCCTTGATTCCATTTTTGCAAAACGGGATCATAAATTTCCGTGATGCCTAAGGCTGCGGTAGAATTAGCTATTTCTCCTCCTATGACCATTAGTTTTCCTTCAAAATTGGCAACTGCAGCTGCCGCACGGGGCGTAGGAAGATTTTGGGAAACCGGAAGAGTGGACCACAGCTGGTCTGAGAAATCAAAAACATCAACTTGGGGGATTACAGGAGTAAAAATACCTCCAGTACCCCCTGTGTGTCTTCCTGACACCGCATATATTCTATTTCCTATTACCGTTGCGTGAAAATGATCCCTGGCATTTGGCATAGCTGGAAGTACCGTCCAAGTTCCGGTTGAAGGATTGTATTCATCAAAGTAATTGACATATCCGCCACTATGTCCTTTAGTATTTCCTCCTAGAATATATAGTTTATCATTGTACACCACTAAGGCAGCAGAACCTCTTCTTCTGGCCTCAGGTATTGGTGGGCCCTGTAACCATTTTTCATGCACGGGATCAAACATCCATATGTTTTCTGCAGGAATTTCATTGGGATAAGTATTGGTTCTAAAAGCACCAATTACCCAAATCAAGCCTTGGTACTCTACAGCCTGAAAATGATTAAATTCATGGGGAGCAGAATTTGCTAATGCATACCATCTATTTGATGAATAATCATACACGTCTATTGTCTTGGCATTTTCTCGGCCACCCATCAAATAAAACTTATTGCCTGCTTGAACAAAGGAAGTCTCGTGACGTGCAGTATATTCCTCATTTTCATCCTTATCGATCCAGGCCTCTTCTAAGAGTTGGGGTAAAATTGTCCATTTGAAATTAAAAGAAACGGCATCTGAGGATACATTATCCGAATCATCTACTTTGATCGTCACCATATAGGGGCTGTTGGCAATCGCATCCTGATCTACAGTACCGTAAATGGTCCCATTGGTAGGCTCTATGCTCACTCCCTTCGGAAGACCTACGGCGCTGAATTTTAAATTCCCATCACCACCCGAGGCGATAATAACCAAACTGCTGTTCAGGGGATCTTCCACCCTATTCGTCTGATCAGGTATAGGATTGGTTATCACAATCGGGGTTTGGATCGGCCTTCCAATGATCTCAATACCATTAACCAACGGATTTTCCACCTTTTTATTAAAATTGATATTAAGCACTCCGTCGGTGACTGTAACCTTAAAACTCTCCATACCTCCACCCAGATGGCCATACTTAGCGGACAAATCCAAATTTGTCAAAACTGTTTTTGTCTCAATCGCAATGTCAAATGTCCTTTTGCCCGCTTCCGCAGTTCCGCTATAGCTATTACCCATGTAAAGATTGACCGTATACTCCCCAGCGGGAAGGGGAACCTCATACTGCATACTGGTTGAACTGTTGTTATACCGTTCAGATTTGAATAATCCGAGGTAAGTCTGACCGTCAATATAGGATGGAACAGAGGAATGTCGTTTTTCAATAGGAAAATTCGGGTTGGGTGCAGCAGTCCCTACATTAACACTGAATTTTCCGTTTGAGAAAGCACCACTGGTGTTGTTTGCCATCCAGTCCACGCCACCGTCAGTTGCCGCGAGCATAGCCCCCCCCGCATTGATCCGCAATAATATCTCTTCGGCTTCGACTACATCAACTTTAAAACTCTGATCAATAAAGAGTCCATTGGGATTGGTCGCCCTTATGGTAATCTGACTGCTGATAACATCGTTAGGAAAATCAAGCGTAAGTAAGTTCCCGGAAATCATAGCGCCTATCTGGGCGTTGGTATTCCCCGCCACCGTGTAACTTAGGCTGCCAGCTCCTTGATTCCATCCAAAATACTCCTCAAGATTAAGGGTGTAATTCGGGTCATCCATGATCCTTTCGATATCCGCAAGAGGCCTCAAGACATAAGGTTGCTGTCCGGAAACGCGGAAATAATCCCAGGTCCCCAAAAATTCTTTTCCTTCTTCAAAAGAGGACCCAAAAACCCCTACCGCCAAAGGCGTTGCTTTTTTTGTAAGGGCATCTAAAACTACCCCCGAAGGCTGCATCTTGCCCAAACTGCGTACTGATCTCTCCCCAAATCTAAACATAGGTTCTACTGTACCTTCAGTGGGTGAAACTTTGAAAATCAATTCGACGATTTCAGTAGGTGTGGGACGGTCAGCCACGTTAATTGGCACAGACAAAACAGAGACATTGGGAATGTCGTTTTTTTCAAAAGATGCAGTAACGTGCGATTTAGTAAGGACCAGTTTGATAAAATTACTTTGGGTTCCATCCCCTATCTGAATACCTATTTCCCCATTACCGTCAAAATTATACAGTTGACCGGGTGCAGCCATATTTAGGAGACCGGAACTGATGATGTATTCTCCTGTTTCTTGGCTCACGTTTACGCCAAATTGAAAACCCTTCTTTTGGCTGTTGGCTGTTCCATTAGCAGTACCGCCGGTCAAAGCAATTTGGATAGCACCAGCTGTTCCCCCGAAAATATCGTTGGGAGAGGGACCTTCATTAAGAACGTCCAGCCAATTTAACCAATTCGGATTGGGATCACCATTGTTCATTAACCCGGTAAGTCCCAAGCCTAAATATCCATGTTGCCTCCCATCTTTATCCAATTGGTTGGAAAACAGCTCGTTGTTAACCGGCAAATTCTGGGGACTGCCCAATTGAAATGGATCCTGGTCGTCCGGAATCCCATCCCCATCATCATCTGTATCATTCAAGTCAGAAATAAAATCCTGATCGTAGTCATTGGGAACAGAAGCTCCAGAACAAGGGTCGGTTTGGTTTTCAATCTCATCCTGATTCGAAAACCCATCATTGTCATAATCCGCCAGAGGATCAAATCCCGGTTCGTCCTGCCCAATACAAAACAGGTTATCTACAGGGGTGAGCACCATGACACGATTGTCCAAGGTGGCAACCCAAATGGTACCCGGGAATACTTCATTATCTCCCAAACAGTCTATCCCCAGCGCATTTCCTCCATTCATGTTCCATTTGTCCGTCTCAAGATTCTTCTTAGAACCATCAGGATTAAGTGTCAGCAAATGCAAAAAACCTTCATTTCTTCCTATTACCAAAGCCCCCTTTAAAGCTCCATTAAAATTTGACGCAGTATATTCGTCAATACCGTTACTGTTGTTTTTGAAAACGGTAACGATGCTGGGCTGTCCCCCATTGGGATTATTGTGGGTGGGGGATCTGAAATCTGCCTCCGCAGAATTAGCCAATTGGGGAGGCACGGGAGGCCAATTCACGGGTAGGGAGGTACTTGCATAAGTCGAAAAGCCGGGATCACCTGGAGGTACAGGCTTTAATATCTGGGTACGGAAGGAATCATTAGGAAGATATGGAGGAGTGATATTACTCCACGCGTCATCATCGCCAACAAATTTGGTGAAAAGTCCCGCTCCCCCAGGTGAAAAGGGGAAGGGATTACCTGATGCATAGCGTTTACCAGGATTTGCCCGTATGGGGTTGGGATGTCCGCCGTAAAAAGATCCAAATGAATAAGAATCCAGATTATTCGTCACCAAAAGGAGGTGGTCTTGATTGTCTACATACTCGCCACTTGCAGATGGTGATGAAGCATTTCCTCCGGGTTCGTTGACCAAATACCTATTATTCACCAAAGTAGCATTACCTTCATGCTCAGGCAATCCACCCCAGTTTACATTGGCACCATTATCGGTCACAAAAACCTGGTTTCTTTCAGTAACGACCAGATCATAGGCATTGCGGTATCCGGAGGAGAAAATCTGCACAGGTCCACCTGGAATCAACATGGCCATATTGAGACCATCATTGCCACCGAACGGATCATTGACATCAATTCCATTGTAACTGGCGTGGTTCGGATCATAGATGCCATTTACATTCGCCCTTGTCGGATCGTCCAGCGTGGGTAAATCATATAGATAATTTCGTCCAGAAGCAGGGTCAACTTTAACTGAAAGCGAGTTTATCGCGTTTAGATCTACGCTTAACACCGCAGCGGAAAGTGCATATTCGGATATAAAGGCAAAATTCTTGGAGGGAGATCCTGCATTGGTCAGTCCACCGCTAGCTACCAGTAGAAAGGGTTTTCCTTGGATGGTGGTCAGCCTTACCGCATTCGTAGAATGATTCTCCTCGGATCTGGGTAAACCCCGAACCAAATCCACCACATCCCAACTGCTTCCATTCCATGTTAATCTCGTGATAACTCCAGAGTTTGTATCTAGAGCTTTATCCCCACTTGGCCCCCCCCACTTAGGATCACTTGAAGTCACGTAAATGACAGGGTTGGAAGCCGTACCACCCACGGTTAAGCCTGTTGACTGTCGGGTATTTCTGCTATCAAAAGCAGGCTGGCCATTGTCATCATGATTGGGAATGGACTTAACTCCGGTTAAAGACTCCAAGGCAACGACTTCATATTGATTTCGATCTGACTGGAAAACAGTGAGAATCTTTATTTCACCATTAAGTTGGGCTACATAGAGCCGCCCATCCGGACCAAACTTTAAAGAAGAACCGGAGGAAATGCCTGGAAAGTTTTTGAAGTTTAGAGAGGATTGTTCAAAACTTATATTTTGAGAAATTGCATTTTGGGTTCCAACTAAAAAGCATATTAGGACTAAAAATAATTGGGGTATTAGACTTTTCTTCGCCACGGTCTTCAATGATTTAATTTGTAATGGAAAACAGACTACTGTACGGCCCATTTTCAAGTAACTGTCGAGGTCGTGAGATAACCGGTTCCGTATTGGGAAAACCGAAGGGTCCTATTGAAGGGGTTATCCTTTTCACAAACCATTGACACTCCCCTATGAATAAAAGTAGGTGGAGTTTTCTAAGCTGCTCAAAAATAGTGGGGGAATCCCGTAAGTAAAAAGATCTTACAAAGACACATTCCCCTAATAATTCTTAATTCGTTTTCTTTGGTTTAAAGTACATATAAATGTATAAAAATAAACATTGTCTGCAAGGAAAAAAAAAATAAAAAAAATCACCTTATGAAATTGCTCCAATAGGAAGCTTTTATGACAACTTCCTATTGGGCCACTATGACCATTTCTACCCTTCTATTCTTCACTCTTCCCTCCTCCGTCTGATTACTGGCGATGGGCTTTGTGCCGCCCCATCCGGCAATCCTTATTCTTTCAAAATCTACTCCATGATCCACCAATACCTGCCGAACAGCAGAGGCCCTGTTCAGGGATAGCTCTTTATTTAGCTGCGAATTCCCCACATTATCTGTGTGCCCTTCCAAAAGGATCCTTATCCTTGGGTTATCACCAAGAAAATCTGCCAGACTTTTGATCAGGGTTGTGGAGTTTTCATCCAGCAGTTCCGCGGTACCTCTTTTAAACAAAACCTCCTCCAGCACCATGCTTACGCCCTTTGTAGCTGGCGTCATCATGATTGGGTCATAAAGTTTATCGAGGTTGGGAGATTTGATCCTGAGAGGCAAATAGCCCGGGGAAGTGATCACCCATTCTTTTACCGAATCCAGATCCTCAACAAAATGGCCTTCGTCACCCGCCCTTTCTTCGACCTGGAAAGTTGCTCCCTGAAAGTCAGTCATTTCAATAGCATAAGCTATAGGCGCCAAGGTATTGATGTCCAACACGGTCAAGGCTAAGGCAGGTACGGCCGCCTTCTCCTTGGTTTTGGTACTGTCTATCGCTGTCACATCCGGATCTGGTATTGGCTGCGGCTCCGGAACATTTTGCCTCTTGATTTCCACCGATTCAATTGTTTTTGCCATCACTTTCTCATCCAAAGCTTCTTCTTCCGAGATCTTTGGTACAGAGGATTCGGGGACAGGCGTTTCCATCGGCCGAGTTATTTCCACAAGGGCTTGGCTGGCTTCTGTCGCTATCTCTTCAGGCTGTGCCGCGTCGGCTTTAGGGATTTGAATGGCAGCTTGTATTATTTGAAGATCTCCATAACCTTCACTGTTTTGGGTGGTAGTGAAAATTGCCAGATTGCTTTCTCCATGCAAAGGAAGATAAGCCAGTTCAGCACCTATTGTATTTCCCTCAGATAGGGGTTGCGGTGCGCTCCAGTTTTCCCAGCTTTCGTCCAAGCGCTTTGCATAGTATATGTCTCTTCCCTGGGTACTGCCATGACCGTTGGTGCTGAAAAATAGCCATTGCTTATCCGCGGACAAATAAGGCGTCATCTCTTGTTGGTAGCTATTGACGGCCGGTCCCAGGTTCTGTGGGGCAGACCACTTACCCCCATCTCTTAAAAAACTAACATATATGTCTTCGTTCCCGTAAGATCCGAAGGATTCCAGAGAAAGAATCAAGATGTCTCCTGATGGTGACAATCTTCCACTGAAATGTGCGGATTGGTTTCTAAAGCTCCCAATCTCCAGCTGTGCTTTATAAGTCCAAACATTGTCCGTCAGTGTATACTGGTGGATGCCCTGTCGTCTATCTCTCCCGTCATGGTACACCAAAACGTTTTGATCATCCATAAAACCCACCACCACATCATACCCTGATGTAGATAATTGCGGGATTTTTACTGGAGTTTGGTATTCTTGGTCTTCAGACACCGTACTTTTCCATACATCACCCGGGTCTGAATTTCCGTTGTGGAAGGCGAGGGTATAATACAGGTCCCCGGAGGGGGAAATCACCGGATGCTGCTCATCATACGGCGAATTGACGGACGAAAGCGAGACGATTTCCTGCGCCGAGGCAGGGATTAAAGTAGAAAAAGCAAGCATACCAAGTACGCTTGCTTTAAAAAATTCAAGACTAAATAGTTTTTTTTCAATCATTTTTATTGATCCAGTACAATAGCAAATACCAGGGGAGCCACGATGGTAGCATCGGACTCGATGATATATTTAGGCGTATCCGCACCCAATTTTCCCCAAGTTATCTTCTCGTTGGGCACTGCGCCGGAATACGAGCCATAGGAAGTCGTGGAGTCCGAAATCTGACAGAAATACCCCCACAAAGGCGTTTCCGGCCGCTGAAGATCCTGATGAAGCATCGGCACTACACAGATGGGGAAATCCCCGGCTATGCCTCCCCCTATCTGGAAGAAACCGATAGTGCTGTCATTTGTTGCATTTTCCGTATACCATTCCGCCAAGAACATCATATACTGAATACCGGTCTTTACCGTATGCACATTCTTCACGTCTCCAGAGATACAGTGCCCCGCAAACATATTACCTAACGTGGAATCTTCCCAGCCTGGTACGACTATCGGAAGA
>DATGMS010000409.1:0-2373 GCA_035307285.1 Cyclobacteriaceae bacterium | reverse complement strand
ATCGGAGTACTTTGTACTTAGTACATTGTACCTGGTACAAAGGAAAAATATGAAGTACGACCTTGTCATCATCGGATCTGGACCCGGAGGATATGTGGCGGCTATTAGAGCAGGCCAATTGGGGATGAAAACCGCAATTATTGAGAAATATTCAACTTTGGGAGGTACATGCCTTAATGTGGGATGTATCCCATCCAAGGCCCTTCTTGATTCTTCGGAGCATTATCATAATGCAGCGCATACCTTTAAGAGCCATGGGATCAGTATGGCTGATCTTAGCGTGGACTTAATCCAGATGGTCAATCGAAAACAAGAGGTGGTAAAGCAGAATGTTGACGGGATCCAGTATTTGATGAAGAAGAACAAGGTGGATGTGCTTCATGGAAAGGGTTCCTTTGTAGACAAAAACACCGTTAAAGTCACCAAAGATGACGGAAGTTCTGAAGAGATAACAGGAACTAATATCATCATCGCTACAGGTTCCAAACCGGCTTCTCTACCTTTTATCGATTTGGATAAAAACCGGATTATCACTTCGACGGAGGCTTTAAATCTTAAAGAGATTCCAAAACACTTGATTGTAATAGGGGGAGGAGTCATCGGTCTCGAGTTGGGATCCGTATTCGCAAGAATAGGCGCAAAGGTTTCTGTAGTTGAATTCATGGATTCCATCATACCCACAATGGATAAAACCATGGGTAAAGAGTTACAAAAGTCTCTTAAAAAGCTCGGCTTCGAGTTTTATTTAAAACATAAGGTAACCGCTGTAGAAAACACAGGAAATGAAGCCGTGGTCACAGCAGAGAACAGTAAAGGGGAGCAGATCACGCTCAATGGTGACTATGTTTTGGTCTCAATAGGTAGGAAGCCGTACACGGAAGGGCTGAATGCTGATGCTGCAGGAGTTAAGATTAATGACCGCGGCCAAATCGAAGTCAACGAGCATCTTCAAACCAATGTATCAAATATTTATGCCATTGGAGATGTGGTAAAAGGCGCAATGCTGGCGCACAAAGCAGAAGAAGAGGGCGTGTTGGTAGTGGAACAGCTTGCAGGACAAAAGCCCCATATCAATTACCTTTTGATACCGGGAGTTGTCTATACTTGGCCTGAGGTTGCCTCAGTAGGCTATACAGAGGAGCAATTGAAGGAGAAGGGTATTTCCTACAAAACAGGGAAATTCCCCTTTATGGCATCAGGCCGTGCGAGGGCTTCAGGGGATACCGATGGCTTGGTTAAGGTGTTGGCAGATCAAAAAACAGATGAAATTCTGGGGGTTCACATGATTGGGCCTAGAACAGCCGACATGATTGCAGAAGCTGTAGTAGCAATGGAATACCGTGCTTCGGCAGAAGATATTGCCAGAATGTCACATGCGCACCCTACTTATACAGAAGCATTTAAAGAAGCATGTCTGGCGGCTACAGAAAATAGAGCCTTGCATGCTTAGATACTGGAGCACTAAGTCATTAGACCTAATATCATAAAAAAATGCCGTTGGTTGATCCAACGGCATTTTTTTATGGTGAAACGCAATAAATCAGTAACGGGATTATTGCTGTTCAAATTCCACAGAGGCAGCGATATTGTTTTTGATCACATTGTAAATAGATCCATTGGCTTCAATATTATTGGGGCCAATCTCGATGATACCGTTTTTATCGAAGTCAGTGGCATTATTGAAATTAACATTGGCCAAGATTCTGTCAAGGTTAAATTTTATCAAGAATGAAGTTGGGCCCGATATTTCATATCCCTCCGATGACTTAGCGGGTACGGATATAGTTTCTTCGCTATCAAACCAGATTTGAACAGTTTTTCCGTCTACCAGTCCTGACAGAAACAGCGATTTACCAGAAGTGGCCTCATGTCCGCTGGTTTCGGAAATCTTGTTGAGATTAAATTTGATCTCATTATAGATCCCACGTGGTGTCTCACCTGTTGCTACTGGGCTGTTTTGAAGACCACCTTCTGTCATAAGCACAAGATGATTGGCTTTCAAACTGGCTTTCCCAAGTGGCGAATCCGCGTTGGATTTTAAAGTACCATTTTCTAGTGTCACACCTGCGGCTACCGCATCATGATGTAAGAACATCAAATCAAGATTCCTTATGCCCACACTAAAATGATCCACGGTAAAATCGCCTATTACTACAGGGGAAGCCCCAGAATTCGAAGTAGCAGTAGCTTGGATTTCGGCTCTAGCAAAGCCCTGTCTCGGCATATCGTCGTCGGTACAGGAAGTCATAACTAGCATCATCCCTAAAGGAAGTAAGGCACTGGAAAGTTTAATTATCGATTTTCTCATAAAATAATACTATTGAATTTTTGACTTTCTCCGTCATTGCCAAATAGTATGCCAGACTAAAAAAT
>DATGMS010000408.1:0-2139 GCA_035307285.1 Cyclobacteriaceae bacterium | reverse complement strand
ATCCACAACCAAGGCATCCACCTGGGTAATCAGATCAAGAAAGTTAGATCCTTTGAACAATATCCCATTTTTGGAAGCAGCTCCTATGCCCCCGAAATACCCTAAGGGGATGGAAACTACCAACGCACAGGGGCAAGAAATGACCAGGAATACCAAGGCACGGTAAAGCCATTCGTCGAAAACGTAGTTTTCCACAACAAAATAAGGGATCAATGCCAGCCCTAAGGCAAGAAAAACGACTATCGGTGTGTAAACTTTGGCGAACTTGCTAATAAAGCGTTGGGTCTTGGCCTTGCGGGTACTTGCCTGTTCTACGAGCTGTAAGATCTTCGACAACGCACTGTTTTCATAGGAGGCATTAATCCTGATTTCCACCACCTTTTCCTGATTGACCATACCTGCCAGTACGCTTTCCCCTTTTATAATAGATTGGGGTATGGACTCACCAGTAAGGGCATCGGTTTTAAAATAGGCGCGATCACTGAGCATCTCGCCGTCTAGAGGGACTTTATCCCCTGCTCTCAAGCGGATAGTCTCGCCTATTAGAACCTTGGAAGGATGGATGTCATGGTACAGCCCGTCCCGCAGTACATTGGCCGTGTCAGGCCTATTGTCGATAAGATCTTTGATGGATTTACGGGACCTACGGACGGCTGATTCCTGAAAATGTTCGCCGATGACATAAAACAACATAACAGCTACGCCCTCCGCATATTCGCCGATGTAAAAAGCCCCGAGAGTGGCGATACCCATCAGAAAAAACTCGTTAAACACCTCTCCTTTGGCAATGTTTCGAGCTGCCTGGAGCAGCACTTTCCCTCCCACGGGAAGGTAAGCGGCGGCAAACCAGAGAAAAGCTATAAGATCAGTAAACCAAGGGGCTTTGAGGTAGGAGAGGAGAATGCCCGACAGGAGCAGTACCAAACTCGATAGGGTAGGGATAAATTCAACGCCATGGTTATGGTCATGTTCATGGGAAGGGGACGGGCTTGTATCTGAAGAACAACAGCCGCAGCTAGAAGAAGGCAGATCGCCTGAACCTTTCGCACGAGGAGTAGCGAGGGCAGGCGTGTCGGCTTCTATTTCTTTTACTAATTTGTTTTCCCCCATTTCCGTCCAGTCTGTTATGGTAACAAAAAATTCGAATTTTCATTACCCTTCAAAATTACGGTTTAAATCCATGCAAGGGAATTGCATTGCGGAGTTTGGTGGAATAAATGTTGGAAGTGAGAATCGAAAAGTGGGAACGAGAGACAAAACGCCTAAGCTAGAACTGGGGGACCGTGTAATAGAGTAGAAACTGAATAAAATCAATTTCCAGTCCGTTGGATATTTTAAAAATAGCTTGGACACTGCCGATCTATTTTTAAAATTTTCTTTACGATATTACTTTTCCGCAGTTTGTCCCGCCATCATGTTGGGGTAATCCGCGATTACAAAGCTATTGGAAACAGAATTATCGATGTTGGTCATCGTCATATTCATGGTAGACTTGTCGGATTTGCTTTTGCTGTTGATCTCCAAAATATCTCCTGGAGGGAGTTTGTCGAAATAGTTCTTATTACTCGATTTCATTTTTTTGGTCAGAAAAGGACTGTTCTTACCCCAGAAAGAGCCTATCCCCGCGACAGGCTGTTGGGTAACCCAGTATGAGCCTGTGTATTCCTCTGTCTCTGCATAATATTCTTCACATAGGTGCCCTGCAATAGTTTTAGTTTTGCCGGTCTTTTTAAATTCAAAATCTTCACTGTGGATTAAGGTGTCATTTTCCATGGCAGTTTCCCCTATAGCCTGGTAGTCGAGCCCGAAAGACATGCGTGATTTTTCCCCTTCGTTTTCTACTAAGATGATGGATGCATTGTTCTTCATGTCGAAGATCATAATAGTTTTTTCCAGGCCATCTGTTTGTTGGTCGGCGGAAGAAAATTCCATTCCTGAATACTCGCTGTTTTCATTCAAAAAGGTCCTCATGATCACCGGATCGAGAGCTTTTCCTTTCTCATCCGTTCCGGTCATCTCCATTTCAGCCATTCCAGTAAAGGAATAGGAATCTTCCGTTGGAACATTCATGTTGATTCCTTTCATTATTTTGCTGAAATCAACTCCGGCACCTCCAACATCAGCATCTGTGCCGTACAT
>DATGMS010000407.1:0-4339 GCA_035307285.1 Cyclobacteriaceae bacterium | reverse complement strand
ATTCAGGAGCTTCTGTCTCTGCAGTAGCATCAGCTTCTGCTGAAGCCTCTTCAGCCGGAGCTTCCGCAGCTTGAGCTGCAGCCAGGGCTTCCTCTTCTTTTTTCTTCAATGCCTCAGCACGAGCCGTGTTTTTAGCTGCTTCAGCTTCAAGTGCTTTTTGACGGGCCTCAGCTTTATCTTGGGAAAGTTTGTCTACTTTACCACTGATAGCTGCATCTTTACCGGATTTCCAGTCTTCAAAACGTTTGTCAGCATCTTCCTGCGTCACTGCACCTTTCAGCACACCAATCTGAAGGTGTTTTCTCAACAAGACACCACGATAGGAAAGCATTGCTTTAACGGTGTCTGTTGGTTGCGCACCGTTCAATAACCATTTAAGCGCACGATCATTGTTGATATTGATCGACGCAGGGTCGGTATTGGGGTTGTAGGTCCCTATTTTTTCAATAAAGCGTCCATCGCGTGGAGCTCTTGAATCAGCTACAACAACGTCATAGATGGCCATTTTTTTTCTGCCTCTACGCGCTAATCTGATTTTTACTGCCATATTATATTGATATTAAGTGAATTGATGGATCCCGTCCATCATAATTTTGGACTGCAAAGATAGCTGTTTTATCTTTAAAAGAGCAAGATGGGTTTGGAATATTTGTAGAAATGAAAAAATATGTCTTAAATTGCGGAGCGAAACGGGGAGGGGTAAGCTTGGGCTTAATTTTGGATGCCTTTTTCTTCGCAAATGGCTCAATAATAAATGGCCTCGTAGTTCAATGGATAGAATAGAAGTTTCCTAAACTTTAGATACAGGTTCGATTCCTGTCGAGGCTACAAAAAACCTTCAATGCTTTAAGTATTGAAGGTTTTTTTATTTCGGTACCTACTTACTTATTACTGAAATCAAAAAGCTTTCTTTTCTCCTCCTTGCTCAGGTTGTCGTATCCCTTTTCAGCGATTTTGTCCAGTATTTTGTCGATTTCTTCCTGGGTACTGACATCGACATTTCTCTTGGGCTCGGCTGGGGCGGGCTCTCCTGTATATTTTTTCCTATAGGTGACCTTCACTTTAGGCTTTTTTGAAATTAAATTTTCAAAAATCCCACCTACCCATTGTACGGGACGGCCGATGTCGCTTCCTTTTTGCAATTGGCGGATGTACAAGAATCCCAAAGCCGCACCGCCCAGATGGGCCAGTTCCCCACCGGCGTTGGAGCCACTTGAATTGGCAAAAGCAACCAGAACATAAAATATAGCGATATACTTGATCTTTACTGGTCCCAGCAGGATCAGGTGGAACTCGGTGTTGGGTGTCAAGGTAGCAGCGCCTACCACCACCGCATAAACCCCCGCACTGGCGCCAAGCATCAAGGCCGTGTTCACTTGACCACTGAAAAGCGGCGCGAGATTATAAATTAGCAGATAAAACAATCCGCCGGCCAAGCCACCCAGAATATATAGGTTCACCAGTTTTCTGCCTCCCAAGTATTCATTGATCAACAGGCCGAACCAATACAGAAACAGCATATTGAAGAGGATATGAAAGAATCCCTCGTGAAGGAACATGTAGGTAAAGATCGTCCAGGGCTGTGAGGCAAAATAAGGGATTGAAGCCGGCATCATCAGGTAGGACAGCAATTGCCTAAAGGTGCCTTCTGCTCCACCTAAAGTCATCAAAACCCCTGAAACCATCACCACCATATACAATAGGATATTGATCGCCAGCAGCTTGTAGAGGCCGTTTTCCTTATGGTTAAAGGCATTTTTTAAGTTAAACCAAAATCCTCCGTACATATCAATAAAAATTAGTCCTGCTTCTTTTCCAAAATAGTATCAATGCCGCACCTATTACCAGTCCGCTCAAATGGGCAAAATGGGCCACATTGTCCAACGGATTGCTGACAAAAATATTATAAACCGTGTACAAGCCATAGAACAACACCAAATATTTTGCCTTAATCGGCATGGGGGGAAACAAAAGGAAAAGCTGCGTATTGGGAAACAGCATCCCAAAGGCGATCAAGACGCCAAACAGGGCTCCCGAAGCCCCCACCATGGGAATGTTTGATTTCAGTTCCCATACCCCCGCCATGTTGGACAGTGCCCGGTCCTTTAGCGTTTTATCTTCCGGATTTCGGCTATAGTCATCGATTAAATCATATATGCCGGGACCGAAGAGATGCCTGTTCTCTGAAACGAATCGATTAAATTCCTCGGGGTCGGGGTTTTCTGAAAACTGTTCTATCTTGTTCCCAAGGGAATTCATCTGATAGGCTGTATAACCGGAATAGAGCACCCCTGATCCTACCCCGCACACCATCCACAGGATCAACAATTTCTTAGGTCCCAAGAACTGTTCTAATAAAGGCCCAAATATAAACAGCCCCAGCATATTGCTGAACAGGTGCCAAAAGTCTGCATGCATAAACATGTAGGTCAGCAACTGGAAAGGCATAAAAAAGTCACTTTGTATATAATACAACGCAAACATCCTCTCCAGATGGGGGAGGAAGTAGGAAGTGATGACGAAGCATCCCACGGTGATAAGTAACAAATTCTTTACTACCGGAGTAAGCGATCTAAACATAAATTATTGGTTGAAAAAGCTGAGAATTTTATTTGTATCCAATTTGACAAAGGTCTTGTTGCCTGAAAGGCCATAGTTCGCGTTTTGACAGGCGAACAATTGCCCCACCAAGGTTTCCATCTCTTGGCTGTTCAATTTAGCTCCTCTTTTTAAAGAGGCCTTTCTGGCCAAAGAACGCGCCAGGTTTTCCCTTTTATCCAGAGAAAGTTCAGACTTGAAGTTTTTGAATTGTTCGAGAAGTCCTTCAAACAGGGCTTTTTCGTTGTTGATTGTGATATCCGCTGGGACGCCGTTGATGACAATGCTGTTGTTGCCAAACTCCGCCACCAAGAAACCCAAGTTAGTCAACTCTTCTTTTAAATCCATGACTAGGGCAAAATCCGGCGGACTTAGATTGATGCTCTGGGGGAAAAGACATTGCTGTGAAGCCCCAGAAGCATTTTGAAGCTGCCGTTTATATTTTTCGTACAAAACCCGCTCGTGGCTTGCCTGTTGATCCAACAGCAGCATTCCTGTCGACATTTGGACCACCACATAGGCCAAACCTACCTGAAAAGTAATCCCTGTATCCTCGCTTTCCAATACCGGTTCAAGATCATCCTTTCTGTCCAAACGGTTGGCTTTGCTTGAAAAAGTGAGCAATTCCTTGTCGTCCTCCTCATCTCCCAAGCGGGAAGCTTCAAAATCTACATTGGAACTGTTTTTTTCAAACATTTTTTCCCAACCTGATACATCCTGTTTTTTAAAGCTAGGAGTGCTGAAGGTTTTATAACTATTCTCCCGGCTCACCTCATTGTTCTTTGCGGTGTCGTGCTTCCAGTTTTCGGCGAAGTTGACATCAAAGCTGAAGTCCAAAGTGGGAACCACGTTATGGGCGCCCAATGCCTGCTTGACTGCAGACCGTATAACGCCATAGATAGTCCTCTCATCATCAAATTTTATCTCTGTCTTGGTAGGATGTACATTAATATCTATATGAACAGGATCGATCTCAAGGAATAGAACATAAAAAGGATGTTGATCGGCTGATATCAAGCCTTCGTAGGCGTTGCTGACAGCGTGGTGGAGGTAATTGCTCTTAATAAAGCGGTTGTTGACAAAGAAAAACTGCTCACCGCGGGTTTTTTTCGCGTTTTGTGGCTTTCCAATATAACCCTGGATCCCCATATGGGGCGTATCTTCTTTGCAGGCAACCAGTTGGCCTTGGTAGACTTTACCGAACACTCCCACAATTCGCTGGCTAAGTTTTCCTGAAGGGAGATTGAACAGTTCCATGTCATTCTGTAACAGGTGAAAGGCAACTTCCGGGTAGGATAAAGCCACCCTTTGGAATTCCTCCACGATATGTCTCATTTCTACCGCGTTGGACTTTAAGAAATTTCTTCTTGCAGGGACATTAAAAAACAGGTTCTTTACCGCTATAGAGGTGCCAATGGGGCAAGTTGTTGGCTCCTGCTTTTTTACTTCAGAACCCTCAATGCAGAGATGGGTGCCAAGTTCCTCTTCTTTAAGCCGGGTTTTCATTTCCACTTGGGCTACGGCGGCAATCGATGCCAAAGCCTCGCCCCTAAAACCAAAAGTCCTGATGGCAAACAGATCGGCAGAAGTTCTTATTTTGGAGGTGGCGTGTCTTTCAAAACTCATTCGGGCGTCGGTCATGGACATTCCTTTCCCGTCATCGATCACCTGGATGAGGGTTTTACCGGCATCCTTTACCACGACCTGTACCTTGGAAGCTCCAGCATCCACTGCATTTTCC
>DATGMS010000406.1:0-3865 GCA_035307285.1 Cyclobacteriaceae bacterium | reverse complement strand
GCCGTGCAGCATACGCAGAAAAGCGGGTGGTTTGACCAACACAACCAATATAAATGGGAGTCACGCGATTGGACGGGCTGGTATGACATACTTCGTACCAATGATTTGATGATGCAGAGGGGCGAAGAACTGGGTTATGATTTCTTTGTAGGTGTAGGTCATGCGATGAGAGGCTTTGTCTTTGGGAATATCACCGACCTTTGGGGAGATGCCCCTTTTTCGAATGCTTTAAAAGGAAATCAGGGAAGTGCGGAATTTCAATATCCGGCGTTCGACAGACAGGAAGATATCTACAATGGTGTTATTGAAGATTTGCAACAGGCTGCCCAGATATTTGCAACGGGATCAAACGAGGGGGTCACTGCTACAAATGATCTGTATTATTCGGGTAATGCAGCGTTATGGCATCGCTTTACCAACTCCCTGTTGCTGCGGTACTATATGAGGTTATCCGAAAAGAAGCCTGACGTGGCGAAAGCGGGTATTGAAGCTATCTACAACAGCGGTATCTATCTTCAAAATTCCGGTCAGGATGCTGCGCTGGATTTTACTGGAGGCTCCGATGACGTTTGGCTATCTAGACATACGCTACAAAGTCCAGATGATTTCCAGAGATATCAGGCTGCCCAAACATTAATTGAACAATTGAAGGATACCGGTGATCCGAGATTAACAGTATGGTTCGATTCAGTGAGGGTGCAGTGGGTCGCAGATCCAACTTTGGCCACGGCTGTGGAAGATTTCATACGGGCTGATGGGGAACCTCGTGATGTGCTTACTTATTCTTTCGATCATTTTGTATTTGAGGAGGCTGGTGTAAAATTCACCCGGCGTTTTAATCCAAATAGGGTATCCTATAATACGGATCTATATATCGGACTTCCTCCAGCAATTTCAAACCCTGCCGCCTATAACGGCAATCCATCTCCGGGACAGGGAACCCAGAATCAGCATATTTCTCAACTCGCCCCCATATACGCCACTGCAGGCAGTGCCGGAGACCTGTTGAAAGCTAGGATTATTTCCTCTGCCGAGGTAAGCTTTATTCTGGCAGAAGCTGCGCTGAAAGGATGGGCTGTCGGGGATGCGGCAACACACTACAACAATGCCATTAAGAACTCCTTAGATGCTTGGGGCAAGGGCGATGCGTACACTACATTTATTTCACGCCCCGATGTGCGCTTCAACAATACATTGGAGAGGATCATTACCCAAAAATGGGTAGCAAGCTGGACCTCTGCTGTAGAATCGTTCCTAGATTATAGAAGGACAGGATTGCCGGAGCTGGAGACGGGGCCAGGTGCCGACCATCCGGTGGTTTCACTTAGATTCAGGTATGGCAATGATGAGTATAGTAACAATGGAACGAACTTAAACGCAGCACTGGAAAGACTTGAAATCACGCCTTTTTCAGGTGCTGTGGGTGCCGATAGCCCTTGGTCCAAACCCTGGGTGCTTCAAGGTACCGGAAAGCCTTGGTGATTTGTGGCGGAGATGGTTGTTTTGGGTTACTTTTTAAAAAGGTCTTCGGGATATTTCCCGAAGAACCTTTTTTTTGTGGGCATGGTGTCAGAAGAGTGAGGATATCACTGATTTTGGCAAATGGGATCTTTCTATTCATTCACGTCCAAATCAGTAGAAATTTTCACATTTGATCTCCGACGTGCCGACTCGGTTTCGGGCTGCGGACTATCGGCATATAGGTGACAATTGGCCTCTACATTGACTTCTTCTAACTTACACTTGGCTAAGCACAGCCCACTGACTACTCCTCCTCCATCGGATGCGCCTTTAACAATTCCTCAGGTGTATAGAATCCGGTTTTTCCTTTAGTGGCCTCTCGAACTTCGGTGACTTTTTCTGGAGTAATGGCCGAGGCTCTGTTGCCGAAAGCGTTCCGTACATAAGTAAGGACCGCTGCCATTTCATCATCCTTAAGCATGCCTCCGAAGGGGGTCATAGGCACTTGGCCCGGATACTTTTCACCCAACACTTCAATTGGGCCCATCAGACCGTTCA
Source organism: Cyclobacteriaceae bacterium (assembly GCA_035307285.1). Lineage (GTDB taxonomy): Bacteria > Bacteroidota > Bacteroidia > Cytophagales > Cyclobacteriaceae > DATGMS01. Next base: position 1,846 of record DATGMS010000406.1, on the reverse strand, counting down.
AGGTCAACTTGATCAAGCGTTCCTCATTGCCGGTTACCCATGGGGTTCCTGCAAGTGGGGGGAACCCTGAAGCGGACAAACCTCTGCCGTCCTCCTGGTGACAGGTAGCGCAATAGCCTTCCTTGGCGAAGATTTCCTTCCCTTTGACAAACAATTCACGCTCGGCACCTTCGAGATGAGTCTGCAAGGCTTCTTCCCTTAGTTCTCCCACGGCATGGTCATTAAGATGAGCCAAGGCAGTGGCATGGGCATGGATCATCCAATCATCCAAAGGATGCTTACCGGCTTCCTCGATTATAGGCAGGCCTTTTTCCGGATCAAGCCAAGATGCAGCTACTATAGCTTCCAATCTGACGCGGCCATGTTCATCAGCAGCAGCTTCCGCCAGCAAAGAGGGTTGGTCAGCTATCTGATGGCCCACATAACGCAACACTCTTACCGCAGCGGCTCGGGCTTTTGGATCTTCAGCCTTTAGCAGTTGGCGAAGTAGGTTTTCATCCACTTTGTTTAACCCCCAACTTACCCAAAGAGCTTCCAAAAGATGGTGCTCATATTTAGGGTCGTTCTTGTCCAAGTTCGCTGTCCAGGTAGAAAGCCCTGAGAGCACCTCGTCAGTATTCCTTCCACGAAGTTCCCTTCTGGTCCGGTATCGGCTACGAAACTCAGGAAGCTTGAGATTGTCCAGAAGAACGGGGATGCTAGCACCATCTATTTTCGCAGGTGTCACCAATGGGCGGGAAGGATAGGTCACTCTATAAATCCTTCCATGTACGTGATCCCGGAAAGGGTCCCTGGCATTATGCTGCATGTGCCCGATTAAAACATTATGCCAATCAACGATGTAAAGAGAACCGTCCGGGGCAAATTCCATGTCTACTGGACGGAAATTTGGATCAGAACCCACCACTAAATCCTGACGGTGCTGGCTGGTATAGCCGGTTCCGTCATCAACCATGGTATGCTGCTTCATCCCTAGGAAACCGATGGTATTGTTGATCAGGAGATCACCCTGTACATCGTCCGGAAAATGTCTGCTTGAAATAAACTCTAGGCCTGATGTAGGACGGACCCTATGTTTATCCTCAATGAGATTAAATGATTTATGGGTTGCAACGCCATATCGTGGTTTAATGGAACCTGGCATCATCCAGCGGACATCCGGTCCTGAAGTTTCGGCAAAAAAATTCTGTCCCCATTCGTCGAATATAATCCCCCATGGGTTAGGGATGGAGAGTTGGGCCGTCCTCTCCAAATGGCGTCTGCTCGGATTGTATCTATAAAAGCCGCCGTTAGTGGCCCGAACGGGACCATAGGGCGTTTCTACATTAGTATGCAGAAATACACCTTCCGCCATGTAAATGGCACCTGATGGGTCAGCTTCATAGGCACTGTGGGCGTGGTGTGTGTCATGATCATCAAAACCACTTAGAAGAATCTCCCTGCTATCGGCAACATCATCCCCGTCCGTATCTTTAAAAAGCATAAAGTCAGTTCCTTGGGAAATATAAACCCCCTCAGGCGCCAGTTCAAACCCTACCGGAAGATGTAATCCATCTGCAAAGACCGTCTGCTTGTCGGCTTTTCCATCTCCGTCAATATCTTCTAAAATAAGGATTTTATCGTTGGGTTTGTCATCACCCGGCTTATAGTGAGGATAACTGGGCATCGTGGCTACCCATAAACGTCCCTTGTTGTCAAACGACATTTGAACTGGATTTGCCAAATCTTCAAACTCCTCTTCCGAGGCAAAAAGTTCTATTTTGTATCCTTCTGAAACTTTGATGGTAGATAGTGCTTCCTCTCCATACAGGTATCTAGGCGGATTTTTTTCGTCATATTTTAAATT
>DATGMS010000405.1:0-7483 GCA_035307285.1 Cyclobacteriaceae bacterium | reverse complement strand
ATAGAGGCCGTTATTTGAACCCAATAAAACCATTTTTTCGCAAAATCTCAAACAACCCAGCTAGTATAACTGAGGATATCCTTGGAAGCCATTGTTGGTTTCCACCTATTTGAAGGACCGTTTTAATGGAAACGTCATCATTCACCCAATCTTTTGGAAAGAATTCCACGCGTATCGAAGACATAATGAGCAAATGATCCTGATCTCACTACTCTTCGCTCCAAAAAATAAAATCTCAAATCAAGATAGCTATCTACTATATACTCTGGCAATTCGACAAAGTTGAACTGCCTTACTAGGGTAACTCGATGACTCCCGCCGCCTCTTTTAACTTCTATTGTTGATGTATCTTGAAGCAGATGGACGTTGTCCACGAGTCGGTTATATTGCGAAATATGGTATTCGGTAGCACTATGCTCAGGATTTTTAATTTTGACGTTATGGTAAAACACATCATCTCTATTTATTATAGATACATCATTTATGCTTAAAACCGTATCCATATATCCTAAGCCAAGTTCTTTTGCGTTACTGGAAATCCCTTTAACTAAGAGCATTGAATCGATATCTGCAAGAATTACCCCCTGGGAATTTAATCTTAAAAAGCTTTCTAACAAGAACACCAGTGACTTTCCACGTTGCTTGCCAAAATAGATTTTCTTACCAGGATAATCAATAGTTACGTACTCAAAACGTTTTAAAAAGTCAATCCCGATCAAATTAAATTTAATTCTTTGAAGCTTGATTATCTCATCTTCCAGTTTTAAATCACCCATAAGTACATTAGCAGGCATATAATAAGTCGTGTCCAATTTGGGTGAATAATGATCTATTTCGAATACATTTCCTGAATGTAAATCTTCACCATCTTCCCAAAACACTAAGTGGGATCCAATGCTACTTACCTGATCAATCAGAGTGTTATTCACGCAAATAAAGCCGTCAAAACCTGTATCCAGAAAGGCTTCAATTTCTTTTCCATTTATTTTAATCGCAAGACTTATACCATTTTCGGTTTTCGAAAATGGTATGCCATCCCCTTTTATGTCTAAATTACTTAAATTTTGTGTTACAAGGATCTGATTATTGACAAAATCTATCTTCCAAATCAGCTGGTTTAAAATATCATTTCCCAAAACACCATCTAATCGCAAATGTCTTTGAAGATATGAATCCAATTCTATAATTTTGACATTTCCTATTTTTAGCGTATCTAACATCACCTGAGATACCGATAAAAAATTCCCATAAACATCATATAAGTTGCTGTTTGCCGAAGGCAACTTTATACTTGTTATACTTGAATCAAGAAGCGTAAATTCGGACCCCGTATCGAACAAGAAATCATATTCTTTGTCGCTAACTATAACTTTTAGAAAAATATCGGAGTTGATCGCTTGAGAATAAAGAGTATCTATGGCCCTGTCTTTTGGAAAAACAACTGAAATCTCTCTCTCTTTACATGCTAGGTTAGTAAATATCAAAATCAAACATAAAATAAAAAAACGTTTCATTCGACTCGTTACCTTTTTTATATAATTAAATTTATTATTCCCCTTAATGATTGCTACTTTGAATAGAGAGAGGCTACTGCCTCCCTTTATTACCTATACTCAGTATGAACAATAATTGAATCTGACACTTCAATTGTTGATCCATTAGGTAAAGTGATTTTCTGGAATCCATAAGTTTTAGTTACAGTAGAGCTAGGAGATGGATTTACAATACCAGTTGCTGGTTGGCTTTCCTGACTTCCCCACAAATGTTCCGAAATAATTCCAGCCACTTCCCACGCCCAGGGAATCAATCGTATCACCTGCCATATTGTACTCCCACCCTTTATGCCCATTTGTTCCTGCGGGCTTAGGGGAGTTAAATCCTGCATTTCATTTAACGTTAATTTACCTAGCTTTTTCATAGTCTGCTTTTTTGAAAGATGAACAATAAACAATTTAAAAGGTGATGTCATTTTACAACTTTAGAGCGATTAAACCCTTGTAAAACCTATACAAGGTCGTGATTTACATCACGAAAAAGACATTCGTGCCGCATAGTTTTTAAACGTGGTTGTTCCCCCCATAAGCGTGAAATTTCTATTCATGAGTGATCGCCATTTAGCCCAATATAAATCACCTGGTTAATGGATAAGAAATAAATCAGATTTGGTTTTGAAAATACTTGCGTTTAACATACATTGTATAAGCAAATTTCGACCATATCTTTCACTACTATTTTTACCGGATTCAAAATCTTAAAAGAATGAACCCGAAAAAGTCTAAACGAAATTCGAAATGAAAGCAAAGAAGTTCGACACTATCGAATTTAATACAGCAGATGGGTTTACATGCAACTTAAAACATCCCATCGGACAACATCCTACTAAAAATCCAGTGTTGTTGGTTCACGGTGCCGGAGTTAGGGGAAATATTTTTAACCCGCCCACCGCCAAAAACTTGATTCAATGTCTGATAGAGGAGGGTTATGATGTCTGGATAGAAAACTGGCGCGGTAGTATTGACTTTCGCCCCAATGAATGGGACTTGGATCAGGTGGCACTAAATGACCATCCCGCGGCGGTGAAAAAAGTCGTAGAACGGACGGGATCTGACGAAATCATGGCCATAATTCATTGCCAGGGAAGTACCAGCTTCATGATTTCCGCAATGCTCGGGCTGGTGCCGGAGGTTAAAACCATCATCAGTAATGCGGTCTCCTTACACCCCATAGTCCCCAAGTATTCCTCGTTCAAATTATGGGGGTATATTCCCTTGGTAAAAAATTTCTTTACCTACCTCAACCCACAATGGGGATTGCATGCTCCGGATATAAAGTCTAAGATGCTAAAACTGCTCGTCCAGGCGACCCATCACGAAAAAGACACAATGGTGGGGAAGTTTGTTAGCTTCGTTTATGGCGCAGGATTTCCAGCCCTATGGCAGCTGGAGAATCTGGATGAAGATACCATGGACTGGATCCAATATGAGTTTGCAGAAGTTCCACTCTCGTTTTTTCATCATATCAAGAAATGTGTAGGACAAGGAAAGCTTGTTCCACTACATACCGATTCGGATGGAGTATACGTCCCTGATACCGCGAACACGCAAGCCAGGATTATCCTTTTCGCAGGGGCCAAGAATAAATGCTTCTTACCGGAAAGCCAGAGAAGGACTTTTCGTTATCTAGAAGAGGCCGAACCCGGTAAACACGGGCTGTATATTGTCGACGGTTATAGCCACTTGGACATCTTTTTGGGCAAGGACGCCCATATGGATGTCTTTCCCACCATGATTAAGGAGCTTAATAAATCGCAACTTCAAGAGCAATGCCTCCCAAAAGAATAAAATCCTACACAGGCAGATATGCCTTGGTGGATCATATCCCTTACCACATGCCTGTTTCCGCAACGGATTCCCCTGCTTTGATGGCGGGATTCTCCTGCGACTGGGAAAAGGCAAACGCCCTGCTGCCGGGAAATGAGGTGCATGCACTCCGTCTTCCAAACGGACGGGCAGCGCTACTGATTACAGTCATCAATTACCTAAATACAAGTATTGGAAAATACATTGAATATAGCATTGCTATCGGATGCACCCGTGGGGCAAAGCCCGCACCTTCGATCCTGAATACTTTGCTGATGAAGGCCTACGGGACTGGTCAGTATATCCTTGATCTGCCTGTAAGTTCTGAAATATCCGTCAAAGGAGGGAAGGGAATTTGGGGTATGCCCAAGCACCAGGCAAACCTAGACTTTATCGTCACCGAAACCTCTGTAAGCAGTCAGTATGAAAAAGATGGCCAGTTTGCCTTCCGGATAGAAATAGAACGACCTAAGCGGCCTAGACTCCGTGTTAAGATCGGCACCGCCAATTATTGTCGATTCCGGAATATGTTGATGGCTTCCTATATCTATTTTAACACCCATGCTTCGATTAACCTCTTAGGAAAAGCCAGAGCCAGGCTTTACATAGGAGAACATCCCAAGACAGCCTTTCTTAAAGACATAGATATCAACCCTGACCCTTTTTTCACCATGTATATGCCGGAGGCAAATGGGGTTTTGGATGATCATTTCGAATGCTGGTTTATGACTTATGATGAACCGCCCTCCATTATGCCCGAAGGCTTGGAAAGCGTGTTCGACTTGGGAAAGGGCGAAGATTGGCTCAGCCCTCCCTCTATTACCGACTACGAAAAGTATCGCATCTGACCCATTTTAATCCCGTTGCATCATGACTACTGGTAAAAAAACCTTGATCGATATCAACAACAGCTATATCTTCTTTTGCGCCTCGATTTATCTGGGCCTGTTTTGGTCTTTGCATTTTTTTTGGTTCCCCAACTATCCCGATACCCTGACAGTAGAAAACTACTATAATGCCATCATTCCGCAAACTACCACTGCAACGAGATTCTTCTTCATCACGATTCCAATCATGGCCATAGCCATTGCTGTAATGTTGGTCACGGAATGGAAAACCAATTTAAGATGGGTACCGCTTGCGTGGATTCCAGGATTGTTGATCCCGGTTATTATCCAGCAAGCTTTCATTGAAGATGTCAACAACCAACTCATCGCCGGCATTACGAATGAGACTGTTCTGCAGGAACTGCTAAAAGAGTGGATGTTCCTGAATGACGCTCGTTGGGTGATTCTTACGATTATGTGGGGCATCACCATGTATTTCTTTATTGCTAAAGCCAAACCATCCTATAGGGGTCACACCGTTATCAGAACTTAAGTCATGCACATCATCAATAAATCCCTCAATCTCATTGTCATACTCATTTCTATCATCACCATCTTCTCAGGACTGACGCAGGTGGTGATGCCTGGTTTTGTCTTAGGGCTGATCGGAGCGGAGATCTCCCCTACCACTTCCCATTTCTTTGCCATCGTAGGAATGTTTATGTCTTTGTTCGGCGGTTTGATGCTACATGCCATTTATAGCACCCATACGAATTTGGAAGCAGTTTTATGGTGTGCGCTTCAGAAATTAGGTGCTTTTGTAGCGGTAACCTTAGGTGTCGTCAATGGGATATTTAGCCCTTTGGCTTTGGGCGTAGCTCTATTTGATCTGTTTTCCGGATTGTTGTTTTTGTACTATTTCCAACAAAGGAGGGAACAGTGGCATTCTTAAACTACTTTTTCTTCTACACTTATATCGGCTTGGTGCTGTTGGCAGGATTCTGGGGTGCTTTCTTGGCTCCTCACCTCGACTTTGGGTATTTATTTGCTCTAGATCTTCATTCCTTAGAAGAACAGGCTAAGGTAAATCTGCTCAGCCAGTACCGCTTTCTGAGGGCGCTTGAACTGGGCTATGGGCTCTTTGCAATTGTTTTCCTCAAGGAAATTTTTTCCGTTAAAAGATTTAATCTGCTCTTCCTCTCGATCATGGGCTTGGGGATTCTCGCACGAATAGCCTCTTGGTTTGTGGATGGAACACCCAGTGGCTTGTTTATTTTCTTCCTTTCTTACGAGGCGCTGGGATGGTGTATCATCTTGCTCTACTGCACTAAAAAAGGCTTGTACCATGTGGCTTGATCAGGGACATACCAAGCCGAAACGCTCCCTGATTCTTGCAGGTGGAGGGATGAGGGTAGCGTACCAAGCCGGGGTATTGATCGCCTTGGAGGAGGCTGGAATTAAATTCAACCATGTGGATGGTACATCAGGAGGGATATTTAATACAGCTATGCTGGCCAGTGGTTTAGAACCAAAAGCCATTGCCCAAAGGTGGAGAAGCTTAAAAATCAAAAACTTCATCTCCGGCAGAAAATTCAGAGACTATTTGAAGCCGTTTTCAATGACGGGCTATGCGGATGCGGACAATATCCGCAAAAAAATTTTTACCCACCTCGGTATCGACCTTCCGACCATACAAGCCAACACGTTCTTTAATGCCAGCTTTAATGTCTGCAACTTTTCTGACAAGACCGTTGAAGCAATTTCGAATAAAGAGGTCGTGGAGGATCACCTGATCGCAGGAGTATCCCTGCCGCTAATGATGCCTGCCCTACAAATCGGAGGAGACTGGTACACGGATGCGGTATGGATCAAGGATGCTCATTTGATGGAGGCCGTCAGACAAGGATCAGAAGAGTTATGGCTGGTATGGGCGATTGGTAACAGTCCGGATTACCTGCCGGGCGCTTTTAACCAGTATGTTCATATGATCGAAATGAGTGCCAACGGCGCCTTATTGGAAGAATTTCAGCAAATTGAACTCATCAACCAGATGATCAATACTGGCATTTCGGCATTTCCCCAAAAGAACCAGATCCGTTTGTTTGTAATCAAATCCCCAGAGCCCCTTCCCTTAGATCCAGATCTATTTTTCAACAAGATCAACGCGAGGGAATTGATCAACATGGGTTACGAACACACCAAAATTCGCTTAGCTGATCAACCAGCTTCGGATACCATAATGAATGTTCAGGCAACCAAAAACGCAGATCCGGCAGCAGTGCTGAGCTTTCGGGCAACCTTCACAGGAAAATTAACTTCAGCCAATTTCTCAACAGAAGTTATTTACTACACCTATTTTAGATTCAGCAACTCTGACGATAAATCCGAGTTACGTATTTATTCCAGCATCTTTTTATTTCATTTGAACCAGGAGATCATCGCCTACGGACATTGCATTAAAAGTGTTAGAAACAATCACTTCTTGCTACTCACCGTGACGGCCAGACTTTTGGTTCAGGGGGAAGAGGAACTCTTAACTTCCACTTTTAAGCTGCACAGTCCGATAGATTTTTTAATGGGATTAGAGATGAAATGCTGTCACCTCAGTATTGCAAACAAAGATGATGTCCGCCTGGAAGGACATCTCTATCAATCCATTCACCATAGGCTAAAGAGTTGCTTCAGTTCCAAAGTCAGTGCAAAAGGAAGAAAAGGCAGCATCAAAAAACGATTCAACATGATTTCAAAATTAATCGACTATGAGGTTTGAAAGAAAAAAGATGGTCAATTGGTATGATCCGGAACAGTTGGCCTATACCGCGACAAAGACGGTAATTTCTGGGATTTTTGGCAATTTCGCAGATAGACGGGAGATGCAGGCGGCTTTGGATCCAAAGCTGGAACCCCATGATTTGTCCGATAAATCTGAGGTCTGGATCGACTACATCTCCGACTTGGGAGATGGTTTTGACGCCACGTACACCATGGCCCATCTAATGGCCCAAAATCAGTTGGTGGGGAATGGTGAAGTTTTAAGCCGTGGGGACATTCTCATCATGGGGGGCGACCAAGTATACCCCACTCCAGAACTGGAGGAATATGACAACCGCCTAAAGGGTCCTTACAATGCTGCCTATCCATGGGTAGAAAATGACGGTCAACGGCCGAGTCTCTTCGCATTGCCCGGCAACCATGATTGGTATGATGGCTTGACCAATTTTTTGCGTTTATTTTGTCAGGGGCGTTCTTTGGGGAACTGGCATTCAAAACAGCGTAGAAGCTATTTTGCCATAAAGC
>DATGMS010000404.1:0-4868 GCA_035307285.1 Cyclobacteriaceae bacterium | reverse complement strand
ATCAGCGCAAGTGTAAGAGAAGCTTACCGGATGAGCCCCTTAGGCACCATGTATTATGAGGATGGATCGCCTACACAATTCCCGGTGCCTGATGAGCAGGCGGCCGGCAACCCAATGCGTAGTTCGTTATTGTCTGACAATAGCGAAGTGATGGAGAATCTCTTCAGTAACTTCTTTCTGAAACTGGATGCCCCATTTTTGGAAGGACTCTCTTTTAGGGTGAACTTCTCCCCTAGCTACCAATGGAACCATAATTACAGTTTTATGCACCAGGATAAAAATGTATCCTTCAACAACACCTCGGCCAGCAAGTTCAACGAAAGACAATACAGCTGGGTATTAGAAAACATATTGAATTACAATAGACGCATAGGAGATGACCATAATTTTGACATTACCCTGCTTTTTGGCAGGAACCATGTAGAGGCAGAATCTACCACCGCCCAGGGAGAGCAATTTAATGTAGATGTTTTGGGATACAATAATTTAGGGCTGGCTGAAATCCAACGTACTAATTCCTTCGCTTATGCAGTCGAGATGGTCTCGTACATGGCAAGAGTAAATTACCAGTTCAAGAACCGTTACCTGCTTACATTGACTGCCCGTAGGGACGGGAGCTCGGTCTTCTCCGTTAACAACAAGTACGCTACTTTTCCATCCGGATCCTTGGCATGGATCATCTCTGATGAAAACTTCATGTCAGAAATAGGCTTCTTGGATATGTTGAAACTACGGGCATCTTATGGAGCCGTAGGCAACCAGGCCATTGAGCCTTATCAATCACTTACTCTCTCCTCGACTCAAAGGTATGTATATGGAAACGACGGCAGCAGCAGCCTTGGCGTGGTTACTTCCACGCTGGGAAATGACGACCTTACCTGGGAAACGACTTATACAACCAATCTGGCCATGGATTTTGAACTGTTGCAACGAAGGATAGCCGGGACGCTGGAGCTTTATAGCAGCAATACAGAAAATTTGCTGGTAAGAAGAAACATTCCAGTTATGAACGGCTATACAAGCATTTTAACCAATGTGGGAGAAGTCAACAACAGGGGCGTTGAGCTTAGCCTGACCACAGATAATATTAGAAAAGAAAATTTTAGCTGGAGTACCGTGTTCACCTTTTCCCACAATAAGAACAAGATCCTGCACCTGTTCCATACAGACCTAGATGGTGATGGTCTTGAAGACGACAACATCGCCAACAGCTGGTTTATCGGAAAGCCTATCAATTCGTATTTTGACTACCAATACGATGGGATTTATCAAGAGGGGGACGAGGATATCCCCGCTGGATCTGAACCTGGATTTGTGAGGGTCAAGGACCTAACCCAGGACGGAGTCATCAACGCTGATGATAGGACTGTCGTTGGCTCAGGAAATATCCCCGAGTACCAATATGGCATCAGGAATAATTTCAATTATGGTAATTTCTCCTTGTCCTTTTTCATCAATGCCATGCAAGGCTGGATAGCACCGTTTAACCTGATCAACCCGTTAGTCCCAGGAAGAAGCTTGAACCAGCTAGATGCGGGATGGTGGACCCCCGAAAACCAATCCAACTCCAGACCCTCGCTCGTTTATTCCAACCCATTAAGAACTAGCTGGTACGTAAGCAGAGACTTCGCAAGGCTTAGGGATGTGACTATAGCGTATGATTTTAACCATAAGGCTTTGGACAAGCTCAAAATGAATGGCCTTAAAGTTTACGTGACTGGAAAAAACCTGGCAACTATAACCAACTGGTTAGGCACAGACCCGGAAAATGCCGGCGCCTACACCAGCGAACAAGGCAGCGATGCGCTCTATCCTATGCCCAAAAGCATCTTGATCGGCCTAAATGTATCCTTCTAGACCAAGTTTAACCTTGAACACCATACAAATGAAAAATCAATTAATATATAACCAAGGAAAACAGCTAATAGGGCTCAGTTTAATCGCATTGTTAATTTCCTGTAATGACGACTTCCTTTATGAAAAGCCTCTTTCATCCCTAAGTGCCGACAATACACTTGTATCGGTTGAAGGATTTCAGACTTACCTGACTGGCCTGTCCTGGGCCGCCAGAGAGGAGTATTCTCAAGACGACAACACCTTCTTTATCACCAACTTTCCAGGGACGGACGTGGGAGAGGACGCCGGGGCGGAGTACTTTACTTACAGAAACTGGATTTCCTATCTCACACCGGTGACTCCGGAGGTGGAACGAAACTGGAATTGGGCATACAGCACGATGCTTCCACAGGCAAATACAGTCATCGTTTTCGCAAATAAGGAGGAACTGAAAGATATTTGGGAAAACGAGGCCCAGAAAAATGCAGTGATTGCGGAGGGAAGATTCTATCGCGCCTATACCCACAACCTGCTGGCTAATCTCTATGGAAATGTGCCTATTGTAGATACTATCCGAAATGCCCCAAAATTTGATTTTGTTCAAGCAACAAGAGATGAAGTCTATGATTTCGTGAAGAGAGACCTCGAATTCGCCTCCCAGTGGCTCCCCTCTGCAGGGGAAACACCGGAGGGAAGAATTGTCAAAGCAGCAGCAGACCATCTATTGACGGAAGTCTATATCAGCTTGGGACAATACGACAATGCGATAGCCAGTGCATCCAGAGTAATCGACTCCGGCGATTACAGGCTGATGACCTCACGTTTTGGAAGCAACCTGGATGAACCAGGAGATGTTTTCTCGGATCTTTTTGAAGACGGCAACTTTAACAGGAGCTCCGGTAATATGGAGTCCATTTATGTCTGGCAATTTGAAAGCTTTACGCCCGGAGGCGGCGGGACCAGGGATGGAAACCAAGCCGTACGGAATTTTGGGCCTTTCTTCGTCCGCATAACCGCCCCTGACGGTGCCCCCAATATTCCTACGGATGAAATGGGCCGGGGAGTAGGACGTGTTAGAGGTACGGTTTATTCACTATATGAGATCTGGAACGATGTCGGGGATATCAGAAATTCCGAATTCAACATGCGCCGGCAATTTTATTTCAACAATCCCAGTTCCGAATATTTCGGCCAGCCGGTCCCTGCAAGAACTACGGCCGAAGACACTCTCAGGAGCATGTACGCCTATCCGCGAAAGATCGAAGGAAATCCATGGAACCTTAACAATACCTCTGGAAGGACGTCAGATGATGTCTACGTATATAGACTGGCGGAAACATACCTGCTTCGAGCTGAGGCCTACTTTAGAAAGGGGGATTTACAAAAAGCCGCGGATGACATCAATACAGTGAGGGAGAGATCCAATGCAAGCCCCATTGCCGCCGACCAAGTTTCCATTGATTACATCCTGGACGAAAGAGCAAGAGAATTGCTATTCGAAGAGCCACGCCGGCGAACGTTGATCCGCATGGGGAAACTCGTTGAGAGAGTGCGCACTTTCGGTCTTCTTGAGAGTTCCAAAAACACGATTCAAGACTACCACAATCTATGGCCGATTCCTCAAACTGCAATTGATGCGAATTTCGGCCAAAAGCTGAATCAAAATCCTAACTATTGATGAATGCATCAAGGAACTTCTCGCCATAACTTTCGGTGAGCTTGTTCTACGATAACTAACGTTCCTAACAGCGTATTTTCTGAGATTTAAATAAACACAAAAACATGAGTAAAAAAATCAGGTCCATCACACAAAAGATCTGCCTAACGGCAGGCGTAATGGGAATGTCCTATCTGGGACTGTCCGCGCAAACACAGCTAGGGAATAAAATTATAGAACACAAGGTAGTGTTTCAGGAAGATGGAAGATATGGGGGATGGCCGGCAAATCACGGAATCTGGGTCTGGGAAGACGAGATATTGGTAGGGTTTGTAGATGCATCTTTCAAGGAAACTACTCCCGGTTTGCATACCTATGATCCCAGCACGGCCGAAAACCGCTACGCCCGCAGTATGGACGGCGGAGAGAGTTGGGAAATCCAAGATGCCTACGCCATTGGACAGACAGCGTGGGGCCACGACAACAACATATCCCCTGATCGGGCGATAAAGCCTGAAGCATTGAAAGAAGCCATTCCTGACGTCAGTTCTCCGAGTTTTCTGTTGACCTTCCTTAGACACAACAACAATGACGGTCCTTCCCATTATTACTACTCCGAAAACAAAGGTCAGCTCTGGAAGGGCCCCTATGTCTTTCCCAACATGGGCACTGCCGGCGTCGCCAACCGAACTGACTACCACATAGAGGATAAACAAACAATTGGTGTCTTCGTAACCACCGCCAAATCCAATTCAAAAGAAGGACGGGTAGCTTTTGTTAGGACTAAAGATGGAGGACTCAATTGGAATCTTGTTTCTTGGATCACGCCTGAGCATGGGGGGTTTGATATCATGCCCTCCTCCCTGCGGCTATCGGACACAGAATGGTTGACCACGATCCGTACACGGCTTGAAAATGGCCAAAACCTGATTTCCAGCTATAGCTCTACCGACAATGGAAATACATGGAAGAGGCTAAAAGACCCTGTGCCTGACACTGGAAGAGGCGGATCGCCTCCAAGCTTAGTGAAACTAAAAGACGGCAGACTGGCTCTTGGTTATATCCATCGCAGTGAATTTGGCTCCCGCGTCCATGTTCGGTTCAGCAATGACAATGGGGGTTCGTGGGGGGACGAGATTGTTTTGCGCAGTGGAGACGGAGCCAATAGAGATGTCGGATACCCACGAATGGTCCAGAGGAAGGACGGGAAGCTAGTGATCATTTATTATTGGAACAATGTTCTCGATGAATCCGCGAAGCCCTATAGATATATTGCGGCAACGATTTTTGATCCGGAAGATTATCAGTAACGACGGGATATCCCTACTTGTGGATTTGGAGAAAGGGAGCACAGCCCAGTATAGCCACAGAGCAT
>DATGMS010000403.1:0-9676 GCA_035307285.1 Cyclobacteriaceae bacterium | reverse complement strand
TATTGACTATGCAAATGTATGAATTTTGTCATTAATCAAAGCCATAATCGTAAAAAAAAATACGCTTTGCTGTCATTTTTTTATTAAATCCGCAGTTTTGCTGTCGAAAATTCCAATTTGATGTATAAATATTCAAACTTTAGTGCTGGAGGTGGATTGACGTATGAAGCTGGACGGTGGCAGACCAAATTGCTTCTTAAAACATTTGCTGAAGTAATAGGGGTCTTCAATACCCACAGCCAGTGCGGTTTCTGATACGTTTAATTCTCCTTCCCTGAGGATTTCGGCTGCTTTTTTCATCCGTAGATTTTTGATAAGGTCATTTGGGGAATAGCCTGTTAGACTTTTAATTTTGTTGTAAAAAAGAGTTCTGCTCATTTTGGTGGTTTCCATAATCACTTCAACGGTGAGGGAGGAGTCTCCAAGTCGTGCTTCAATCAATTGGTGGATGGCGTTTAGAAACTGAGCGTCCTTGTTGGTGGTTTGCTCAGGCAGGGTTTTTAGATCCGGGGTTCTGGAGTATTTTAGGCGTATGGCTTCGCGTTGTTCCAGTAAATTGTTGATGCGCAGAAGCAGCATATCCGGACTAAAAGGTTTGGAAATGTAGGCGTCGGCTCCGGCTTCAAAACCTTTAAATTGGTATTCTTCTGCGGTGTAGGCAGTAAGAAGGATTATCGGGAGATGGCAGGTCGAACGGTGATTTTTTAATTGATGGGTAACCTCGAAACCGTTCATAACTGGCATCATGACATCACAAAGAACCAAATCGGGTTGCACCTCATTGCATAGCGACAGTCCTTTTTTCCCATCAGGAGCATGGGTTGTTTGAAAGTAATGGGACAGATGTTGTTGCAGATAGTTGGCTATTTCCTGATCGTCTTCAATAATGAGAATGTGTTTGTCGGTATTGCCTTTATGTTCTATGACTCGATGTGGTTGAATAATGTTTGGCCAATCACTTGACTCAGACTTTGTTGTTTCAGATTCAGGAAGGCTGGCAAGCACCCAAGGAAGGTGAACCTGGAAACAGGCACCTCCCAGATGGGAGGGCCTGTAGGAAATGCTGCCTTCATGGGCTGTTATAAGTTCCATACACAAATTAAGGCCTATCCCTGCCCCCGGCATTTCGTGATGGAAACGCTTGAAGCGCTGGAACAATTCTTTTTGTTGATCTGCGTTGAGTCCGGGTCCGCTATCGTGCACTTGTAATTCGATTTGTCTTTTGGGTTCTTCGAACCGGAGTTGTACTTCAATGTTTCCATCTTCAGGAGTGAATTTCAGTGCATTGGATAATAGGTTGTGTAAAGTTTTGTCCAACACTCCTTCATCCAAAAGAACTGCATGTTGTTGAGGAGGTGAAATCAATTGGATGTGGATGTTTCGTTGTTTGGCCTGATGTTCAAAGGCAGAACAAATGGCTTGTGTAAATTCGTTTAGGTGAAGTGGCCTGGGGTTGATCTGGGGACGGTTGTTTTGAAGCTTTCGGAATTCAAGAAGTTGTTCTACCAGTCGCATTAACCGATCGGTGCTGCGTTCCAGGAATCCCACTTCTTCCCGGATTTGTTTAAGATCTGATTGCTTCCTTAAGTTATGCACAACTCCCTGTATGATCGTAAGGGGGGTCCGAAATTCGTGCGAGATGTTTGTGAAGAATTGCAGTTTGTAGGCAGTTAGTTCTTTTTCCATACGTATGGCAGTGGCCAACTTATCCATTCGCCGGATGGTGGTGTTGATGCCAAAGATGAGTATGGCTGCAAGCAGGCTGTAGGCGATAATGGCTGGCGAGCTTCTCCACCAGGGTGCTTTAACCTGAATTTGTAGGCGGGCTTCAGAATCGCTCCAAGTGCCCAGACTGTTTTTAGCTCTTACTCTGAAGGTGTAAGCTCCAGGTGGCAGATTTCGGTAAGATGCATAACTGTGTCTGGTTAAGGGGTTCCATTGTTGCTCATAGCCTTCAAGAATGTATGTGTAGGTATTTGCTTCGGGATTAAGGTAATCGGGGAGCGCAAAGTGAAGGTTGATGTTGCGCTGGATATGATTTAAGTTGATGGTGGAAGTGTTGTAAAGGGACTGGTTGAGCGGGGAGCCTTGGCGACCCGGAAGGGCAGCCTGACCATTGATTTCTATTTGGGTAAGGTAAACAGGAGGAATGCCCGGCTTATCAACGGGTTCCTCGGGATGAAGCAGGTGGAGGCCAAGGTGACTGCCAAAGAGTAGGGTCCCGTCCGAGCGTATCCTGGAGGCCGATTCGGAAAGTAGGTCTCCCTCCCACGAGTCGGATAACTTGATGTTTTCAAATGTTTGGTTGTTGGGATCGAATTTGGACAAGCCGGTTTCGGTACTTATCCATAGCTGTCCCAGATGGTCCTCGGTGATATCCTGAACAATATTGTTGATCAGTCCGTGATTGATGTTGTAATGGTGAAAATTAAAGTCGTCCTTGTTTTTCCCTTTCAGGACTTTCATAATACCTCCCCCGGAGCTGCCAAGCCAGATTTGGTGCCTGTGATCCATGAAAATGGTTTTGATCTCATTGTTGGCCAGGGAGTGGGGATCTCTCCGGTTGTATTTATAGCTTCGGAAGGCTTTAGGGTTTTGAAGTAGCGAGTCGGGAGAAAATGTCAGAAGTCCGTCGTTCCCACCTACCCATATTCTGCCCTGTTCATCTTCGAGCAGGGTCCTGATGCGTGACTGTTGCTGGTTCAACTCAGGGAATCCATGCAGATGAAGGTTGCCCTGCTCTAAGTGTGCCAGGTAGAGCCCGTTACCGTAAGTCCCTATCCATATGCGCTTATCTTTATCGTGTAATAGGTCGTAGATGTTTCGTTCGCTGCCAACATCGTGGTCGCTTTGATAAATTGAAACGAAGTCTTTATCCATAATCAACAGCCCTTGCCCCTTGGTGCCAATCCAAAAATTCCCCTGGGCGTCTTCTTCCATAGTATAGGGCAGTCCTCGTCGAAAGTTGTGCTGCCAAAGAAGCGTTTTTAAGTCATTACTGTAAACGTAGATCTGTCCACTTTTTGTGCCCAGCCAAATCCTGTTTTTGCTGTCTTCAAATACCAGTCTCACGATGCGGTTGCGTTCGGAAGTCGGGTCCCCGGGGACAAAAGTTTCGGCATTCGATTTCTTGTGGGTGATTTTTGCCAGACCTCCGTGTTCGGTGCCAACCCATATGTTGCCGGTTTTGTCCTCTGCTAAGGACAAAAGGTAGTTTGAAGGTAGTTGTTGACCACCTTCTTTTTGATTGCGCAGATGAACCATGGTTTTGTTCTCCTGGTCCAGTGCAAACAGGCCATTGCCATAGGTGCTGATCCATTTTATGTTTCTTGAATCATGGAGAATGGTGAAGCGCTCCAAATCGATTGTGGAGAGAATTTCCGGTGGAATGAGTGTGTGTTTTAGAAAGCGATCCTGATTTGTCTGTTGTTGCCAAAGTATTCCGGTGTTGTTGTACAACCATAGGGTGCCTTTATTGTCACGTAAAAATTTTGCGTTTTGCAGGGTCTCCCCATCAAATAGATGGTCTGCTGTTTTTAAATGATTTGAGTCAGGATGAAATATAAACAATCCATTGCGGCTGGCAATAAGATGTTTTCCCTGACCCAGATCTGCTGTCCTGAAGGTTTCATCAAAGCTGTTCTCTGGAAGGGAGGCTGGAAATATCCGGGTCTCGGCATTGGCCTTATGGTAGTCGATGATTTCTCCTTTCCGGGTAAAAAGATAGAGATGACCAGCTTCCTCAATCATTGCAGCCAAGGATTTTTGTATCACTCGCTCCATATTTCCCTTTCTATAGCGATAGAGTGCCTGGTGAGTCGACAAATAGATAGTTTGCCCCGCTCCTTCAATCAAAAAGTTAATCTCTACATTATTGAGTTCGTTTGCGAAGCTTTTTGTTTGCAAGCGACCTTTTTCTTTCTGAATTAGCAGGCATCCGTTATGAGTATCCCATAGCCAGAGGTCGCCATTGGTGGTTTGCAAAAAGCTGCCATAGGAGGTGGTATTTCCATCAAATTTCTCGAAGGACTGGCGGTCTATATTGTAGCAGTTAAAATGGTTGGTGTTTGTGACTGCCCATAGGAAGCCGTCCCGGTCGTGAAAAAGTGTTCGGATTCGGTTGTCTGAAAGGGATAGCTCTTCTCCGTATTCTTGTTGTAGCACATTAAATTGAGTCCCATCGTATTGGTTGAGACCGTTCAGGGTGCCAATCCATAAAAAACCTCTCTTGTCTATTGAAATGGCAGTTACGGTGTTTTGTGAAAGCCCTTCCCGATTGGTTAGGTTGTCTATGTTGAAACTAAACTGAGCCTTCAGGTGTGAAGAACCCATCTGCAATAGGCACATTAATATCAAAATGATTGTCGTTCTCAACAGATTTTCCCTCATAACTCTTGGCTTTTGTTTTTCTCATCTGAAAGATCGCTTTGGTTGCAAATTAAGATTAAAACCTGTATGCAGTTGCAAATATAGTTTAAAAACTATTGGGCAGGGAGCCCTTGCTGCTGCAACTGTCCTTTTTTTGTAACTATCATATTTAAAGGGGTTTGGGCGCATAGCCGGTGCGTATTCTGTATGGATTTATAGGTTTTTGTACGATTTTCCATTTTAAACGAGGGGCGAGGAGGTTAAGTTTGTGCAACAAAAACAAAGGTTTGTTAATATGGCAGCGCTATGATGAAAAGCAAATGGAATTTTATGTTCTGGATGGTGACCCTTATTGTTGCACACTTGTGCTCATGCGCCCCCAAAATGGAGGAGTATTATGAGGTGCCTGATTGGTTGAAAGGAAATGCCTGGGAAGTTCTGGAGGCAGAAGGTAATTGCACCTTATTTATGGAAGCTGTGGAGGTCGCCGGGTATAAAGATCTTATTCAAGGGCGGGGGATCATTACTGTACTGGCACCTACCGATGAGGCTTTTTCTGATTATCTGAAGGACTTGGGTGTTGGCAGTGCTGAAGATTTGCCTTTGATTGAGTTACAGGAACTGATTGGTTACCATTTGGTGTATTACGCCTTTGATCAGGACCGTTTTTTTAATTACAGGCCGGAAGGAATTTCGTCTCAGGAGATCACTGGCGATGCCGGATTGTATTATAAATTTAGAACGAAAAGCAGTCCCCGTTCTGATATCAGAACGGATCAGACTGCGCCTGTTAACCAGGCTCCCCCGGCACGTAAGATATACCATAAGGAACGATTTTTACCAGTACTTTCTTCGGCATTATTCAAGAGTAAGGGTATTGACGCGTCAGACAACTACGCCTACTTTTTCCCGGGAAGGACCTTCCCTTCAGAGGACAGAGGGTTTCGATTTTTAAATGCCGGGGTCAGGGAGTACGCTATTGTGGCTGACAATGGTTATGTATATATCATTGATGAGGTTTTGGATCCAGCTGGTTCTGTACACCAAACCATTGCTGAAAGTGAGGATTACAGTTTTTTCCTGGATCAATATGATCGTTTTTCTGAGTTCCGTTTTTCAGATCAACTTACTCAGAATTATGGGGCAGGGGATTCTCTGTTTTTGTTTTATCACCAGGGTCTGCCCAAAATTGCTTCAATGTGGTCTTATAATGGTGAGGGGGTATTGCCTGATTATGCTGATATGGCCACCTTAAGTCGTTTGTCGAATAATGTTTTCGCCCCGAACAATGCTGCATTAGATGGGTTTTTTATTGATTTCTGGGGGGATTATTATTCAAGTATGCACGAGGTACCCTTTGTGGCTATGCGCTATCTTCTTGAAAATCATGTCTTCGAAGGAGATCTTGTTTTTCCTGAAGAAATAGAAATGGGTAAGATCAGAACCCGTTATGGGGATGTGATTCGCTTTGATACCGGCTCGGCTCTTGATCGGGCACTCTGTGCCAATGGAGCCTTTTATGGCCTGGATGAAGTAGTAATTCCAAGAATGTTTGAAAGCGTGACAGCTCCTGTGTTTCAGCAAGGTCGGTTCAGTATGTTTTTACAAATGATGGATGAGACTGGAGCTGTTCAACCATTGATGAGCGAAGACCTTGATTTTTCCGTCTTTCTACCTTCCAACAGCGTCCTTCAAGAGCGGACCACGGTAAATGGGAAAATGCTGCTGTTCCAGAATCTAAATCCCAATCGATATGGGGAGCAAAGTATAATGATTGAAGGGGATGATGAACCTTGGGTCCCTATGAGCTATTCGGTGATGAATGGATTGGTGAACAACCATATCACCACACGCGTGATGACCGAGCAGGATTCCTACAAGGTATTAAAAACTCAGAATGGGTTTCAGTATCTGTTGCTAGAGAATGAGCAGGAACTTTATTCTTCTTATATTTTTAATAATTATCCGGATCAACCGGCTCATATTGAAAAGTTGGGTGAGTACTATAATGGAGTAAGTTATGGCCTGGCTGGAGAGCACGATATTGCTCTTTCTCAGGATTATGCCTTGTTCAAGGATCAGATTCGTTTTAATACACCGACGGACTTAGCTGTATTTAAACAGCTGCTCGATGCAGGTGGCCTCTCCAGTACTTCTCCGGCATATAATTTTTTGCAGGGCGAACGCTTTATTGTTTTTGCGCCAACTCAGGAGGCTGTTAATAGGGATCTGGCCAACCTTCCATCTATGTTGCCAGCGTATCTCTCTGGTTATATGAAGCATTATTTTGTGCGTGTAGGCGAGAGTGGTTTGTCTGACTATCCTTTTGCAGGTGCAGGTGTTCAGGGAACTTTGAAAACATTTGCCAGAGGAGGCGAAGGACACTCAGTGACGGTAGAGTTAGTGGATGAAGGAGGAGCTTTAAAGGTTGTAGATCCAAAGGGCAACGTACATACCGTAGTGAGTATTTTTCCGAAGATTTATTCGGATGGATGTGTGTATATGATTGATGGAATGTTTGAAGTCGAATGAAGTGAATTAAATACTATCTGATGAAAGCACCACTGTTTTTTATCTGTCTCATCTTTTTTATCGGCGTTTTGCAGCAGGCGGAAGCTCAGAAGATTTTGAGAGGAACTGTAATGGACAAGAATCTGAAGGAGCCGCTTATTGGTGCCAATGTTTTTGTTGTGAATGAGGACGACAGGGCCTTAGGTGGAGTAGTTGCAGGGCCTAATGGGCAATACATTATTGCCATTCCTGAGGGTGAAAATCTTTCTATAGCTTTTTCATTTATCGGGTTTAAGTCAGAAAGATTGCCCTATCAGGGACAGCGTATTATTAATGTGGAATTGGAAGAGATGGGGATTGAGCTGGAGGGGGCGGAAGTGGTTGGTCAACGAATTGTACGTTCCTCAGTTGGTCTTACCGAACGGGAGTTGGTTACTGCTACTCAAAAGATTACCACTGAGATGTTGGAAACTGCTCCGGTTGCTTCTATTGAGGAAGCTTTGCAAGGAAGAATGGCTAATGTGGATATCATGACCAGTGCCGAACCCGGAGCCAAAAGTTCCATCCGTATACGAGGGACATCCTCCTTGAATGCTTCTTCTGAGCCTTTGATTGTGGTAGACGGAGTTCCTTATCCAACGACTATTGCTGATGATTTTAACTTTTCAACAGCCAACGATGAAGATTTTGGTGCTTTGGTTAATATCTCTCCCAACGATATAGAAACCATAGAGGTCTTGAAGGATGCTGCGGCGACGGCTATCTGGGGCTCACGTGGTGCAAATGGCGTTTTGCTGATCAATACCAAAAAGGGGAGAAGTGGTCGCACTCGTTTCAGTTTTTCTTCCAAATACGATTTACGACATGAGGCTTCTACGATTCCTATGCTAAATGCTGCACAATATGTGGCTATGATACAGGACGCGATATGGAACACCGTAAACGACCAGGGTTATGCCAACAGTCAGTCCTTCCTAGCCTTACTTTACGACACGCCCGAGATCGGGTTTGACCCAGAGTGGATTAATTTCAGGGAATATGCGCAGGATGTTGATTACGTCAATGAAATAACGCAACGTGGATTTTCGTCGGACAACAGTTTTTCTATGACAGGAGGTGGAGACCGGGCCAATTATCGTTTTTCGCTTGGCTATCTGAAGGAAGAGGGAACCACGGTTGGCAGCGGATTTGAACGTTTCAGCTCTTTGCTTAGTATTAATTACCGCTTTAGTCAAAAGTTGCGCATCACCACCGATTTCTCTTTTTCTGATGCGGACAGAAGCAGTTACTGGCATAATCCCCGGGGACAGGCCTTGACCAAAATGCCCAATATGAGTCCCTATTACATTAATGAAGATGGCACGCGATCTGTGGAATATTTTACACCCAACAGCTATTTCCAGGGGACTTTGGGCAGTATGGGAAGTACTGAGATAAAAGGCGGTGTTTTTAATCCAGTAGCCATGGTCAATGAGTCTGTTAACACGACCTCCTCTTCCAACAGTCGTTTCGTTTTTAATCTGAACTATAATTTGCTTACCGGGCTTGATTTTTACAGCGTGGTGGGGCTTGATATCAGGAAAACCAAGAACAAGCGGTTTCTGCCGCAGTCTGTTACCGGGGTGACCTGGACGGACCCCTGGTTCAATCGCAGTTCCGATATGCTTTCTGACAATGTGTATTTGAATACTGAGAACCGCTTGCTTTTTAGAAGAGGGATTTCGCATCTGCACCAGTTTATAGGAACTTTAATTGTTCAAACCTCTGAGTCGGTGAATGCCAATTACAAGAGCGAGGTCAGTGGCAATGCTTCTGCATCTACTTCTGACCCCACTGCCGGGGGGACTATTGCCGGAATGGATTCTGGTGCAAGTAAAGCCCGTCAGGCTGGTTTTATAGGGAATTTACATTACGCTTTTTTGGATCGGTACATGTTGAATTTGGGTTATCGTTTTGAAGCGAATTCAACCATGGGAGAGAACAATCGTTGGGCTGGTTTTCCAACCCTCGGGTTGGCATGGCATGCTAATGAAGAGTGGTTTTTAAGAGACCTGGAGTGGTGGGACACCTTTAAAGTACGACTGAGCTGGGGGCAAAGTGGTAATGCACCCAGTGGTTCGTATTCTTACATCGGAACGTTTAATTCCATCAATCCGGGTTATATCGACTTTCCGGCCATAGAACCCAGTTCCATTCATTTGAATAACCTCAAATGGGAAACTGTGAGCCAGGCTAACCTGGGAATTGATTTGGCTTTTATGAAAGATCGATTGAGGACTTCCTTCGATGTTTATGATAAGCTTACTACCGATATGTTACAAAGGAATGTGGTTTTGCCCAGGAGTTCCGGGTACAGTAGAATCAATTGGTACAACTCTGGTGAGATGAGGAATAATGGCTGGGAGTTTCGGATTGATTACGATTTGGTCAGGAATACCGATTGGACCCTGGCTATGAATTTTAATATCTCTCAAAACACCAATGAGATCATCGAGTTGCCCGATAATCTCACTGAATACAGGTATTCCTTTGGAAACGGGGCCTATGCCTATCAGATTGTTGAAGGCAATCCTTTAGGATCTTTTTATGGATACAAGTATTTGGGTGTTTACCAGAATGTTGAAGAAACCTTTGCTCGTGACACTAACGGGGAGCTGTTGTTGGACATTTCGGGAGAGCCAGTCCCAATGCGCAACGGAGGGGAGCGGGTTTTCCCTGGAGATGCACGCTATAAGGATGTTAATGGAGATGGGGTAATTGATCAGTACGATATCGTTTATCTTGGCAATTCCATGCC
>DATGMS010000402.1:0-11790 GCA_035307285.1 Cyclobacteriaceae bacterium | reverse complement strand
ATGCCGGAATAAACCCCACATACAGAAATATCCAGGACTTGGATGTAGAGGAATTTGACAAGCTTATGACTGTCAATGTGAAAGCACCCTACCTGCTATCGAAGCTTTGCCTACCTTATCTAAGGCAATCTTCCGGAGCTTCCATCATCAATATCGGAGCCATTGAAGGTATAAAACCAGAACCAAAAATGGGGCTATATGGCGTCAGCAAAGCAGCCTTGATTGCCCTCACTAAGGCTTTTGCCAAAGAGTGGGGGGACTATAGAATCAGGGTGAACGTGATCTGCCCCGGCCTGACCAAAACCCACTTTAGCGAGGTGCTTTGGTCAAATGACAGGATCATGGTGGATATGATGAAAAAGCTCCCCATCAAAAGAATGTGCGAAAGCAAAGAAATAGCAGCCATGGCCCTGTTCCTGGCATCCCCTGCTGCTTCATTTACTACCGGAGCCGTAATGGCGGTAGATGGAGGTTTGGCTATGTAACGAGATGCTTAGGGATCAGGAGATGCTTTTTGTGCTAAACGGTTTTCTCTTCAAATTGCTGCCCGATCTGTTCCCAATTAATCTTTCCTTCTTCGATTTTAGATTTAACCGTAGGATGGTCTTCGAGGAGTTTTTGTGCCAAGGTAAGGCTCGATTGGCTACACGCCAACAAGACAGCCTCTTGTTCTAATGGCTCTTCCGACTGAATGACCTTCTGTACATCTTTTAGATCTTCATCTGTCAAAAATGGCCCCACAAACCGCCATAATTCCGGCATTACATTTCTGCCCGCCGCCCATCTTTCATGGGCGAAATCTATTAATATTTTGGCCAAATCCCCATTGGCCCGACGATCGGCATCTACTATTTTATAAAGGGGTCTCTGGAGAAAAATGGATTTGATGACCATCTGATTCCATGCTTTTTCGTCAAGATAGTTCGCAGGATAGGGATTATTCAAAGCGATGGCATCAAAAACAGAAGTGATATTGGTCCGAAGTCCCTCTGCTGCCTTCAATTTTAAGCTTTCCTGATAGGGCAAAAGAGGAAAAGCTGCATAAACGGCCTCCTGCTCATGCATATCGGCTGATTCCAAAAGCCGATCGAGTATCTTTAAAAAATGCTCCGAATCTGCTGCCTGAAAGTGAGTCAACAAATAAGTCCTAGCCGTCTGCAATTGGTTCCAAGCGGCAGGTCGAAAGCCCGGAATTAATCTTTCCGCTTCCCGCGCAGCAACTGGGTTGATCCGGTTCAGCTCTTTCTTGAAGTACCTTGAAGCTTGGCTAAAAGCAGTAAACAGTTTCAAACCCGAAGCATCCCCTTCGATTCGCTGTTTCTGTTCCTCCAACCAAATTAGCCCATCCTCACTACTTCCGTGGGTCAAAATACCTAAAAGGAAGGCTTTTATATCTGCAGTATTTCTTTGCTCCTCCATGATTCTTTATATTGATCGTAATGCTACAAACAACAAATCTAAGAAAGGCATTCATAAAAAATGCCCTTCTTAGATTTATGACAGTATGATTTTCGTCAGATTTTATTTCCCGTCCCAGGAAACACCGGTTTCTTTCCAGCTTTTTGATGAAGCCGAATCCAGTACGGCCTGACAAACCTTTTGGGTTTCAAGCGCATCTTTGAAAGTAGGATAGCAAGGCTCACCGGTCTGTAGGCTTTTGAAAAATTCCGCCACTTGGTGGATAAAGGAATGCTCATAGCCAATAGAAGTTCCGGGAATCCACCATTTGTCCATATAGGGTTGGTCGCCATCTGTCACCAGAATTGATCTCCAACCCCGTACTATAGAGTCGTCTGAGTGATCAAAATATTCCATCCGGTTAAGATCATGTAAATCCCACTTGATGGAAGCGTGTTCTCCATTGATCTCAAAAGTAAAAAGTGCTTTGTGGCCTCTGGCATAACGAGTCGCTTCGAACAGTCCCAAGGAGCCGTTGTCGAAATGGCAGTGGAACAAACTTGCATCATCTATGCCCACTTTTTTCACTTCCCCACTCTGGTCTTTTCTTTCTTTAATAAATGTTTCAGTCACGGCAGAAACATCTTTAATCCCGCCGTTGAGCCACATGGCCACATCAATACAATGGGCCAACAAATCCCC
Source organism: Cyclobacteriaceae bacterium (assembly GCA_035307285.1). Taxonomy (GTDB): domain Bacteria; phylum Bacteroidota; class Bacteroidia; order Cytophagales; family Cyclobacteriaceae; genus DATGMS01. Next base: position 9,690 of record DATGMS010000402.1, on the reverse strand, counting down.
TGTTACTCCTGATCCTGCCGCATCCACATCCAATCTCCAGGTGGCGTCACCTCCTTGTGGCACATCGGGGCTGATGGTCCAATCCTGAAGAAAATTAGAGCGGAAATGGAAGATTTTCCCCAACTTCCCAGAATCTACGATTTGCTTGGCCAAAGTAACGGCAGGGATCCTCCGGTAATTGTACCATACTGTATTCTTTACTCCGGCCTTTTCTACGGCGGCCACCATCTTCTCTCCTTCTTCCACCGTTCTTGCGAGAGGCTTTTCACAAAGGATCATTTTGCCTGCTTCCGCAGCGGCAATGGCGATTTCGGCATGTTTGTCGTTGGGGGTACAGATATCGATGGCATCTACGTCGTCTCTTGCGATGACGGCTCTCCAGTCAGTCTCTGTGTCTTTGTAGCCCCACTGTTCGGCAAAAGCTTTTACTTTGTCCTCTCTCCGGGCACAAGCGACTTGAAGAACGGGACGGTATTCCATTTCTGGAAAAAAGTCTCCCAATCTTTTATAACCATTGGTATGGATCCGGCCCATCAGTCCGGTTCCAATAAGTCCTATTCGTATCTCTTTTTTATTTTCCATTGGTGTTGATGTTTTTTTGAAGTCAATTTTTTAAGGTTGGAAGTTGGGAGTGGGAAGTTCGTGAACCTGTTTTACCTTATCTCTATAGGATATCATCTTGTTCATTAAGTAAAAGCAAGGTCATGATGAATCTTGAATTCCTCTTCTTTGATATATTCCCTTTTCCGAGCTTTGTGTAATCAAGTAACTACCTCCGCCAACGATCGGATTTAAAAACCGATAAACCGTTTAAACTCTGGCGCAGACTGTCCAATTGAACCTTCTGAAATGTTTAATGCCACTGAATCCACGGCTCTTCTTATTTGGGAAGATAGATTGTATACTTCTCCTTTCGAAAACTTGTAAGATAATTTAAACATATCTTCTCCGAAGTCCATAGCTTTCTGCCAAATGATCAATTTCTAGAATTTAAAACCCATAATCTTCATTCAACTTACTCCCTATTCCGATCTCCAAACTTCCCTACCGACAGGCAAGCAACTTCGTGCTTCCAACTTCCCACTCGGTCTTCCCGCTTCGTGCTTCCCTCTCCTAACCCCTTTCTACCCAACCGTGCGCATTGCGCACTTTGATCAAAGCAGCAAGAATATCATTCCAGGTCTGCTGGTTGTTCATCACTTGGTTTGGAAACATACAGCCATCCCAACAAATGTGCTTGAAGGCTTTGGTCAGTTCGCCATTCTCATCTCTTAGCCAATGGCTGGAATCCTGAACAACATCCAATTTACCGTTAGGATCGGTAGCAAGGCAATGGCGCCCGGTTTTGTCATGAGAGCCTGAGCCAAATACTGTCCCGTCATTTTGTGCTACGTGAAAGTCAATGGTGTACGGACGAAGAGCCGCCGTTAATTTCTTTAATCCTTCAGTGAGTGTTTGTCGGTCACTCCATTCAAAGTCCTCCGGCAAAATCCTGTCTTCCGGTTTATTGGTGCCCAGCAGATACAAGAAAGTATGGGACATATCCGCCTGAAAACCGAAGTTAGGGTGATTCACCGCTTCTAGCATGTTCAGCATTTCTTTCCAGCTGTGCATTCCTCCCCAACATACTTCTCCTTCAGCGGCCACCTTCTCTCCAAATTCGGCAGCAGCATCGCAAGCTTCCCTAAAGGTCTGGGCGATCAATTTATTGTTTGCAGCAGGATCGGCAGCCCAGTCATCTACGCTACTGGAAGAGTCCACACGGATCACGCCATATGGACGTACGCCTAATTCTCGTAACTTCTGTCCAAAACGTGCGGTATTCCTAACCGTTTCTACAAATTGTGCCCGCTCTTCTTTGGAACCCATGGCAGGATTGCCCCAGATAGGCGAGACCAAACTTCCGATGTTTAGGTTGAGAGAGGAAACTTTATCCGCTAATTTTTTGATCCCATCATCAGACATATCCAAGTCGATGTGTGGGTTCAAAAGACCGATATCCACGCCGTCAAACTTAACCCCGTCAACTTCCGCTGCGGCAGTCATTTCCAACATGGTGTCAAAAGGTATAACTGGTTCAGAATCTGCCCCCTTGCCAACTATGCCCGGCCAGGTGGCATTGTGCAGTTTTGGGAAATTATTCTCAGACATAATTATTTAGTTATTTGGTGAATTATTAATTTTAAGACTAAGATAAGTTTTTTATCCTCATCTTTACAGTTTCAGATCGGGATTGTCGGGACCGAAATGCTTCAACATTACAATGGGATCAGTCTTGGAAGGATTGACGATTGTCACGCCTTCTTGAGCCGCCTTTTCGCTTACGAAAAACTCATCATCAGTAAATTGACCATACCGGATCATAGCAGGAGTTGCGATATCCCACACCCCCATTGTACCATGACCTTGCATCATGATCAGGCCGTAAGCTGCGCTGTCTTTGATAGTGACTGTCTGTCCCGGCAAAACGGTCAGTTCTTTGGCACTAAACGCTGTAGAACGGTAGCAGATCCATTTTTCAATATATCCCTCGGAGATCATTTCCTTTTCATCCCTTACCGGAATGGGTTCCATGAAACGGGTGGCTAAAAGATTCGGATTGGTATTCAACTCCCAATCGATCACTTCCATTAACTGATCATAATCGCCTATCCGGTCTTTAGGAGTGCCTTTCCACAACAATTCTTCTGGAATAATGGCTTCGTTAACCAATGATTGGTACATCGCAAATACGTCGGAAGCTTTTTGCGGCTCATAAGTACAGAGGCTTCCTGGTGCATGAAGCATCCCTGGAGGCACATCCCATCCTGTTCCAGGAATGAGGGGGAAAGCCTGCGAGTACATGGTGATTTTGTTATCCCCCTTGGTGAAGTTCTTTAGGCACTCTTTGATTTGCTCTTTGGTGGTACCTGGAGCGATTCCAAAAAATGTATAGGGAAAATCTCCCCCGTGGTTATTGAGTTGCGGCGGGTAATAATACGCTTCAGGTTTGCCCTTTTGCCCTATTTTGGCTGCCTCCTCATCATTGTGGTGAATATGGTGTGGCAGAGGCCCCATATTGTCAAAAAATTTGGAATACATCGGCCAGCTTTGGTGTTCGTCCCAAATCCGATCTCCAATGATCTCACCTTTCAGCTCATCAATAACATCCTTTAACAGGAAAATTTCTTCTTTGTCCCCATCCTGAAAAAGCACATGGCTCAAACCTTCATTTTTTCCAGTCAACGGGCCGTTTTCCGCGGGAGTGGTCGATGACAACCATCTTTCATCTATTCCTCCCCGCTCGCCACCCAAAACATAATAATCGTCGGGATGTAATTTTATTCTTCTTCCGGGCACACAAAATGATCGCGGAACCCAAGTGGGTGTCAAACGCAATATACCCTGTCCTTGCTCCAATGCTTTTTTTGCTAAACTCATTTTTCTGTTGTTTTACTGTTGGTTCAATTTCAAAAATTCATTAATACTGTCTCCTTCATCAAGAAGAACGATTTCTAAATGGTAATCTCTACTTTCACCTGGCTTTAATAGGATCAGTGTGCCGTTCTCACGGGCGTGCTTTTGACCCAACGGAGGATGGGTACCTGGCTCCAATCCCGTCACGTATTCTCCCTTGCCCCAATGTTGCCAATTCACAAAGGAAGGCAACTCCTTCTTCTGGTATTTCAGAGCCAAGGCAAGACCGATCCGACTATTGTAGAGTCCACAGGTACATTGTCCCGAAGCATCAGCGTCTGCATCAATGAAGGCTGCTTCTTCCCCGCCTCCCGAGTGAGAATCCATCGGAGGAGGACACTTTTTAAAGTTATTGGTCTTGTTGAAGATGGGATTGTTCACATCCCCGTCCCTGGACTCCCACTTGCCGCGCCATACAATCTCTGTCCCCTCGTCCACCAAGGGCCAGCCGAAATTAAAATGGTACAGCAGCATATGGGGAGCAGGCGTGTTGCCACGGTTGATGATCTCATCATGGATCTTGATGCTGGACTGGCCTATCACCCCGGAAATGGTCCTTCTCCATTCAAGAATGGGTCCGAAAACCTGCATTTCCTTGATAACGCCAGTAATACTCATCTCCATTTTTCCTGCTACAGGGTCGGGTTGGATAATGGATTCGATCTCTGCCGAAAGATTGCTGATATTACCGTGAAGACCTCTTTCGCCATGTTCATCTGATTCCGGTCCGCCTGTATGGGATAGACCACAGGTAGTCAAAAGGCCGCCACCAAAGGTTCTCAACCAATCTACGCCCTTATTGGAGAAGGGCTGCGGGGCTTTGATTCCGCCGTGGCTCAGCCAGGTTAGGTTGTATTGGTTGAAATGGGCATCAGCGATGTCCATTCCCCGATCAATGACTACTTTATACCGCAGCCCGGTTCCTGTATTGATCCATGCGATGCGGGTACCTCTTCCCATACCATTATCCAGAACGGAGGTCTCTATGCCACCTAATTGGGAAGCATGGGAAATTTTGTCTTTCCAAAAACGGTCTTTATTGAAGGAATTGACTTGCATTATAGTGGCTATTCTTGGACCATGGACTTAGGGAATCTGTATGGTTGATGTCATACAGAACCCTTAAGTCATAGGTTTTGGATTTATTGATAATTGCTTTATTGAAGCGGCGAATTTGAAATTCACCGTAGAGACTGGATACCTACTCCTTTTTCAGCAGAAGATCACGGTACTGTACTTTCATCGGCGGCCCTACATGAACCTGAATGCCTAAAAGGCCTTCCATTTTGCGGTTTACCGTATCTTCGTCTACTACTTGGCTCATCAAGACGCCATTGATGTAGTGTTGGAGTTTGTTTCCTTTGATCACCAAATGGAAGGAGTTCCAATCCTCGAAATTGATTAAAGCTTTTAAAGAATCCCTGTCGCCCAAAGACTCCGTAACGTTAAGGCCTAACCAAGCATTTCTTTCCACGTTGCTTCTCAATTCGCCCTCACGAGGCTGAATGGTGGTGGACTGTCCTCTATAGGCAAGCGTGGTCCGTTTTCTCTCTTCATAGTTTTGGCCGGTATAGGAATTCTTTCCATCGATATCTGCCTGATAGCCACGCAGTGCGTAAGGCACCTCGGTAAACAAATCGCTTCTGTAGTTAATCCCGGAATTTCCTGCCTCGGCAATTTTGAATTCACCTTTCAGTTCGAAATCTCCAAGCTCACCACCCTGCCAGATGATAAAGGTATTGTTTTCCAACTTTGTCTCTGGAGTCACCTCTCCTACTAACGTACCGTCCTCTACCCGCCAATAGGTTGGGTCTCCATCCCATCCTTCAAGATTTTCGCCGTTAAAGATTGAGATGAAACCATCCTGATTGGACTGCTCATTCTGTATAGCCTGATCGGCCTCTTGCGTCCCTCCTTCATTCCCTGTGGAATTGCTGCAGCTGCCCAAGCAAAAGGCCGATGCAACAATTCCTATTTTGATAGAGGTGTACTTTGACATTTTTAGCATGTTTTTCTCTTTAACAGATTGTTATTTAAAAGCTTCATGATCCGGATTGCCACCGGAGACCAAGTAAGCCATCAAATCCTTTAACTCTTCTGCATTTAAGCGATTGATCAAGGCCGGCATCATAATGGAGACATCTGATAACTTGGTGCTGCTCACCTCGCTCTTTGGAATCTCCCTTATATCTTGTGGAGCAAAAGGGTTCTGGGACACGAAATACGTAGTCTCATTTTCATTGGCCAGTTTACCGATAATAGAACTGCCATCATTCATGTAGAAATTGGTCGCTGCATACTGATCGGATATCTCAGCACTTGGATCTATCGTATGTACCAAGATGTCCCTCGGAGAAAACCGAGTTCCAAGCTGTGTCAGGTCAGGTCCGGCGATTCCTCCCTCTCCGCGCATATTGTGGCAACCGAGACATTGGCTAGCCGCAAACATTGCTTTGCCCTTTTCAATATCCCTACCTTGAAGACTATCCATTAAAGGTAATGCTTCTTCAACAGTCCACCTTCTGCCGGGACCTTCGGGCTGGATAGTGCTAACCAAAAGCTCGTTGCCGCTGCTACTCAGCAACGCCGCTCCAGAGAGTTCATTGTAATATTCAAACTTATCCTGAGGAACCTGGGCCAGTGCCATTTTCCGTGCCCGGTCAATAAAGCCAACGTAGCTTCTGCCGCCCTTGTATTCAAAAGCTTTGTGAACCCAATTGAAATATTCTTCAAACGATTCCTCTGTCCAGCCTACCTTGGCACCTCCCAAAACGGTAGCAAGATACGTCTGTTGAGCTGGTGGCACATTGGATAGCATGTTGGCGATATCGAGGCCGTACTGTGGATTTCTGAAGACCAGATCCGAAGAGGAGGTGAAGGTTTTTTGGTAACTTTCATCATCCTGGGCATTATCCAGCAGCGCCAACGTTTTTTCCACTGCGTCTGGAGCACCTAGATAAACCAAAACTTTGGCTAAAGCCCTATCAAGGTTGTTGTTGCCTGCTGGGAAATGGGGATTCAAGTACTCCACCAACTGGTTTTTGATGGCTCCGGTAGGATTCCCGTGACGGTAAAGAATAAGCTCAAAAGCACGGGCTAGGTTTTGTTCGTCTCTTTCCGAAAGTTGATCATAATCTATGGTCATCAGAGATTGCAACATTTGGTTAGCCGTGGCCTTATCGCCGTGTCTTGCCAGCGCAATCATGGCTTGGATCAGCGTAGCAGGATCCTTTTCATTTAAAGCCTTGGACTTCCACTCGTTCAATGGCTGATGCTCTACGGCAATTCTTGCAGCATATTGGATAAAACGGTCTTCATGCTTCAGATAAGGCCAGGCGAAGTCAGTAGCTCCGGCCTTTGGACCTTCATGATAGGCCTCCAGCTGTCGCCTGATATGATGCTCTTCCGGCAAATCTTCGGCAGTAAGAGAGGATCTCTCGTCCTTAATTTCATCTGTATAATATACCCTATAAACGTCCGACTCAAGCCTTCTCCCTCCAGTCATAAAGTACATAGCGCCATCAGGCCCGACCACACCATCGGTCAAAGGCAAAGGAGAACCGGAGATAAACTCTTCGGCTGACGCTTCATAAGTGGCGCCGGAAGGTTCTAGATGAATCGCGTAAATGATCCCAAAGCTCCAGTCAAAGGCATACAATGCTTTTCGATACTTTTCAGGAAAGTTGGCTTCGGTACCAAACATCAAATTGGTAGGAGAACCTTGACCAATGTTTAAAATGGCGGGCAGATTGTCCGGATATTCAGGAGACCATTTTTGGTTACCTGTTCTCCAACCGTACTCACTTCCGCTGGTTACGTGGTTGATCCGCGTTGGCCGATACCAAGGCATCCCGAAATCCCATTCCATATCGGAATCATAGGTAAAAAGATCACCGGCTTCGTTGAAAGCAATATCAAAACCATTTCTATAACCCGCGCTGATCAACTCCCACCTTTTACCTTCGGGATCAATCTCAGCAATCCAGCCGCCTGGTGCCATTCTATTGTTGGCATGACCTCTCGGATCTACTATTCGGGGGAACAGCTGGTCCTCATCCCAAACCCTTGGAAGCCGGTAAGCATCCATTTCCGGTACATCAGTGTGGTTCCCAGCAACCACATAAATAGATTCTCCATCGGGAGACAAGATCATGCTATGAGGTCCGTGTTCTCCCGGATCCCCTTCCAGTGACCTGATCAGGGTCACTTTCTCGAATTGGTCATCACCGTCGGCATCCTCCAATCGGTAAAGACCGGTACCCTTATCAAAGGCGTCATTGGCATTGTGATTGACCATCACATAAAGGCTGTTAAAGGCATATAAAAGCCCTTGGGCATAACCCATTCCGAGCTTTTCAGTGTCGGTACCAATGACCAATTTTTCTACTTTTGGCGTCAAAGAATCTGATCCGATCGCCGGCACTTCCAAGCGGTACAACGCACCGTATTGGTCAGCAGTAATTAATCGTCCCTTATCATCAAAGGCCATGGCAACCCAAGAACCCTGTTCGTTTTCCCCCGGGCTATACAGATGCTCTGCGGTGAAGCCGGAAGGCAATTTTAGCTTATCAATCTTGGGATTAACAGGGCCTGTACTCTCTCTTTCCTTACTACATGAGACCATGAGCAACGCCAAGGCCGGCAGTAGGAGCAATCTTTTAAGGAGTGTATTCTTGTGCATATTCTATTGGTGGTTATTAACGGTTTGATATATTTCCCATCTAACTCAAATTAAATATAACTTATTTTAATGAATTGATTCAATGGCTTTATGGAATGCGTCCCCCTTTTGTGACAAACGGTGGCAGAAATACATTATGTCAATAAGACACACCGACGAACAAAATGGTTTTTCTGTTCATTGGTGTGTCGGTTGGGATTGGTTTGTTCCTTTAGAAATGAGGGGTAATCTCAGATTCTGCGGCAGGCAAAGTATAGAATTTGGTGATGTTGCCGAATGCATGACTTCTGAAAGTCCAATCATCTTGATAGTAATAAGCTTTTGGATTGGCCTTGGCTCTGGCACCAAAAGCAGTGATCACTTCCAAGTAGGTATCGGTTCGGGTTAGGTCATGCCATCTTTTGTTTTCGAAGGCAAGTTCCACCCGGCGTTCCTGCATGATGGCTTCTCTAAGATCTGCTTGAGAAGAGGCGGTGGTGTTGCCAAGCCCGGCTCTACCCCTAACCTGGTTTAAATAACCTATAGCCTCAGAAGATTTTCCCTGTTCGTTTAAAGCCTCCGCTAGGAAAAGTAGCGTCTCAGAATAACGATAAATCGGCCAGTTCATGCCATGGTTATTATGCAAGGCATGCTTTCTGGCAAACTTTTTAATATAGGGAAACGTCTTGTTGTCATTAAGCGTGTTTCTTATTGTGACAAAACCAACAGAAGCATCTTTCCGAAGATCACCCTCTTCGTAGGCAGCGACTATATCGGGGGTTGGAACGTTATTCCCCTGCCCGTCCAGCGGCTGTGGATTGCTTGTTCCTGTTAAAGCCACGAGTTCTTCCTCTACCATGGGTCTCGGCATAAACAGGTACATAAAACTTCCAGCGAGACCTTGGGAACCCTCTAAGAATTGAACCTCAAACAAGGATTCTCTCGTGTTTTTGTTTCCCACACTCTCCGAAAATGCATCTGCATAGTTGGGCATCAGTTCGTATTGTCCGCTACTTTCAATTTCTTTCAAAAGCGTCTCAGCTTCTGCCCATTTGTTTTGCCTCATATATACATCAGCCAACAACATCCTGGCAGCGCCAGAAGTCGCTCTTCCCAATTCTTGTTGTGCTCTATTGGGAAGTAGGTCGATGGCAGCTTGGGCATCGGCTATGATCTGATTGTAGATTTCAGCTTCTGGTGCCAAGGGTTTGGCCGCTTCTTCTCTTGTCGTCACAGGCTCTAAATGAAGCGGAACACTTTGAAAATATTTGGCCAACTCGTAATAGGCAAATGCTCTTAGAAAGTGTGCTTGTCCTTTGATGTTATTTTTAGAGTTAGCATCAAAGTCCACCTCATCTATAGTTGTCAGGATTTGATTGGTCCGGGCAACGATCTGATAATCCAACCGGTAATGATTTAAAACGTGAGTGTTGGAATTGATCCCTTGGGCGTCAGGAATCGCATGGTCGTTGATGTCCTCATCTTGCTCTGTGGCACCAAACATGGAATTGAAGGCATATATGGTGTTGTCTGAACGCATTTCGGATAGTCTCCACGCCCTGTCGTTAATGATG
>DATGMS010000401.1:0-5466 GCA_035307285.1 Cyclobacteriaceae bacterium | reverse complement strand
ATGATCGAAGCCATTCAGGTTGCCCATGAAGAAATCAAAAGACATTGTCAGGTCCAGATAGAATTGACCAAGGCGGTGGGGAAAGAAGTTAAGCGTACTTATTCCCACGAAAAGCAAGATCCTGCACTTTACGAAAAAATGAGAGCAGAGCTTTATGATAAATGCTACCAGTCAGTCGGCCTTCAAATCGCCAATAAATACGAAAGGTCTGCATTGATCAAAGAAATAAAAGAATCATTTAAAGAAAGCTTGGGAGAGGAGCATGGGTATGAGAAAAGCCTGATTAGCCCCTATTTCAGCAAAATCCATAAAGAAGCTGCCCGTAACTTGACCTTGAATGAGAAGAAGAGGCTAGACGGCAGGAAGACAGATGAAATCAGACCAATATGGTCGGTTGTAGATTATCTTCCGTCTGCCCATGGTTCTGCGGTATTCACTAGGGGAGAGACACAGTCTGTTACCACCTGTACTTTGGGTACGAAGATGGATGAGCAGATGGTGGACGGTGCCGTACATTCAGGATACAATAAATTTTTCCTTCATTATAATTTCCCCGGATTCTCTACCGGCGAAGTGAAAATTAACCGAGGTCCCGGAAGAAGGGAAGTCGGACACGGTGCGCTTGCGATGAGGGCATTGAAGAAAGTCCTTCCTCCCGAGGATGAAAACCCATACACCATCAGGATTGTCTCAGATATCCTGGAGTCGAATGGATCATCTTCCATGGCTACTGTCTGTGCGGGTTCATTGGCGCTGATGGATGCTGGGATCAAGATCAAATCGCCTGTGACTGGAATAGCCATGGGTATGATCTCCGATGCAAAAACAGGACAGTATGCGATTCTATCCGATATTTTGGGAGACGAGGATCATTTGGGAGACATGGACTTCAAGGTCACTGGAACCGAAAAAGGGATTACCGCTTGCCAGATGGATCTGAAAGTCGAAGGTTTGGATTACGCTGTTTTAAAAGAAGCTTTATACCAAGCTAAAGAAGGACGCCTTCATATATTAAGGGAAATTACCAAGACCTTGGCTGAGCCGAGACCTGAGCTGAAGCCCCATACCCCAAGGTCCTTCAATATTTCCATTCCTAAAGAACTTATCGGAGCGGTTATTGGGCCCGGCGGTAAGGTGATCCAGGAGATCCAAAAGGATACAGGAGCTACCATCATCATTGAGGAAAAGGATAATATGGGTAAGATTAATATCTTCTCCAATAACCAGGACTCCATGAATGCAGCGATTAGCCGTATAAAGGGAATCGTCGCCCAGCCTGAAATAGGTGAAGTGTATACCGGCAAGGTGAAGAACATCATGCCCTTCGGTGCTTTCGTTGAATTTATGCCAGGAAAGGATGGCTTGCTTCATATCTCTGAAATCAAGTGGGAGAGGTTGGAAAACATGGAAGGAGTGCTTGAGCCAGGGGAAGATATCCAAGTAAAGCTGATAGATGTGGATAAAAAAACCGGCAAGTTCAAGTTGTCCAGAAAAGTATTGTTGCCTAAACCTCCTAAAGCTGAGAAAAACGATTAGGCTGTTTTAAACATTTATGAAATTATGAACTTATTTTCAGGATACTTCTGTTATGAAATGAGTTTTACCAATCAAATGAAAAAAGCTTAATGAGGCAGCTGAAAATTAGTAAACAGATCACCAATAGAGAAAGTCAATCTCTTGATAAATATCTGCAGGAAATAGGGAAAGTGGATCTGCTCACCGCAGACGAGGAAGTGGTCTTGGCCAAGCGGATAAGAGAGGGTGATCAACTGGCTTTAGAAAAGTTAACCAAAGCAAACCTGAGGTTTGTAGTTTCCGTAGCAAAACAATATCAAAACCAGGGATTATCTCTTGGCGATCTTATCAACGAAGGTAATCTAGGCTTGATCAAAGCCGCACAAAGATTTGATGAAACCAGAGGTTTTAAATTTATTTCTTATGCGGTGTGGTGGATCAGACAATCCATATTGCAGGCGTTGGCCGAGCAATCCAGAATTGTGAGACTTCCCCTGAATAGGGTGGGTTCCTTGAATAAAATAAGCAAGACTTTTTCGGAACTTGAGCAGAAATTTGAGAGGGAACCATCGCCAGAGGAATTGGCAGAAGTATTGGAAGTTACCGCCAGCGAAGTCGTGGATACCATGAAAATCTCGGGTCGTCACGTATCTATGGATGCGCCCTTTGTACAAGGAGAAGAAAACAGTCTTTTAGATGTATTGGAGAATGACGGGGAGGTAAAGCCAGATGACGGGCTGATGAATGATTCCTTGAGAAAGGAAGTCCAAAGAGCCTTGTCTACCCTGACTCAGCGTGAGGCAGATGTTATCACGCTTTATTTCGGATTGAACGGTGAGCACGCCATGACACTGGAAGAAATCGGTGAAAAATTCAACTTAACCCGAGAAAGAGTACGGCAGATTAAGGAAAAAGCCATCAGAAGATTAAGGCATACCTCTAGAAGTAAAACACTTAAGCCCTATTTGGGATAATTGCACATTATAAGAGTAAGGTTAAAAAAGAGGGTGTTAACCCTTTTTTTTATGCCGGAAGAGCTATTTATATCGTCAGGGATGGCTACTGACAAAGGAAAATGACATCCTCCAATATTCATTTTAAGGAATTTTAAGATGATGTTCCTTTGTTAAAAGGTTTTAAATATTAAAATTTGCCCACCCAAAAATCGCATGTACAATGAGTAAGGAAATTGAGAAGGTTAAAGTTTTGATCATCGGCTCTGGGCCCGCAGGATATACAGCTGCAATTTATGCCGCAAGGGCAGGCCTTAATCCCGTATTGTATACCGGAGGTCAGCCAGGCGGTCAACTTACCATTACCAACGACGTGGAAAATTACCCCGGTTATCCTGATGGCATAATGGGGCCTCAGATGATGGATGATTTTAAGAAGCAGGCGGAAAGGTTTGGTACTAAAGTCAATTATGGCTTGGTAACTAATGTAGAGTTTGGCGCTAGGCCTTATAAGGTTTCCGTGGATAATAAGGATGAGATATTGGCCGATACGCTAATTATAGCTACAGGTGCATCTGCCAAGTGGTTAGGTATCGAAAGCGAGACCAGGTTAAACGGTCAAGGGGTTTCAGCCTGCGCGGTATGCGATGGCTTTTTCTTTAGAGGTCAGGATGTGGCCATAGTAGGCGGGGGTGACACGGCCTGTGAGGAGGCTTCCTATTTATCCAATATCTGTAATAAGGTGTATATGATTGTGAGGAGAGATGAATTGAGGGCTTCCCAGATCATGCAAAAGCGGGTGATGAGTAATCCCAAGATCGAAATCCTTTGGAATACCGAGACAGAGGAAGTAATAGGTGAGTCTGAGGTCACAGGGGTCAGGATAAAAAACAATCTAACGCAAGAAAAAAAGGAGCTAAATGTCACCGGCTTTTTTGTCGCCATTGGGCATCAGCCTAATACAGAAGTGTTTAAGGGATATTTAGACATGGATGAGAACGGATATATCAAAACCATTCCCGGTAGTACTAAAACCAATATTGAAGGAGTCTTCGCCTGTGGGGACGCTCAGGACCATATATATAGGCAAGCCGTTACTGCTGCAGGTACAGGGTGTATGGCAGCTTTGGATGCTGAGCGTTATCTGGCAGAAACAGAAGTCTTTTAATATCGGCTGATGGGGACAAAAATCTTTGGGATATTTTTATGTTTTACCTGGTGGATAAGCTTTGGAGCTTTTTCACAGGTGGATCCTAAGTCTGCTAAAGAAGCTGCCCCCGAGCTTATTGAGGCACCCGATAAAAGGAAGATATCTACTTTCGATGTCCAGCAATATCTAATTGATTTAAGAAGAGGAACGGATTCCCTTATTTTTAAGGATAAGGTAGACCTGACCAAGCGACTGTCTCCGGTGAACGAAGATACCTTGTCTTTAATATGGGCCCCCACCAACCAGTTGGTGGAGATTTCCGAACAAGTGCTTATCAACAGTATCTGGGTTACTGCTTTTGAATATTACGCCTCCTGGGATAGCAAAAAGATCAACATTTATGATTTTGACCCGAAGGATTTTAAAGATACGGTACATATCAAGCTTTATGATCCCTTCTTTGGCTCCAACTGGACTGCTCCCCTAAAGGAGACCAAGGTCAATTCGGAGTTCGGTTTTCGCAGATTTCGGTGGCACCATGGTATAGACCTTAAATTGACCACTGGTGACCCGGTGTTCAGTGCTTTTGATGGGATAGTCAGAATGCGATCCTATGACCGGAACGGGTATGGATATTACGTACTCGTTAGGCATAGGAACGGTTTGGAAACACTTTACGGGCATTTGTCTAAAATTTCGGTAGAAGTTGGACAAGAGGTTCGGGCAGGAGATATTCTTGGCTTGGGCGGAAGCACGGGAAGAAGTACCGGTCCCCACCTGCATTTCGAGATCAGGTACCAAGGTTTGTCAATCAATCCAACTGAGGTTTTTGATTTTAATTATGGCCGATTAAAAGGAGATGTTTATACGATTACATCCTCCAGTTTTGACCATGTTATTCAGGCACAGGAGGCGGTTTATCACCGGGTACGGAGCGGCCAAAATCTCGGTGTAATCGCCAGGCAATACGGAGTATCTATCAACCAAATCACGAGACTGAACGGAATTACGACACGCTCCATTCTTAGAGTCGGCCAGAGATTAAGAATAAGGTAAGCATATAACTTCTCTAGGTTCAGTCGTCAGCCGGTCCTTTGTGAATAATAAAAAAGCAACAACAAGATGAAACTTGACATTCTAGCCATTGCATCCCATCCAGACGACGCTGAACTCTCCTGTTCGGGTACCCTTGCCGCACATGTGGCCCGGGGCTACAAAGTCGGAATAGTGGATCTAACCAAAGGTGAAATGGGAACCCGGGGAACTCCCGAGATTCGAATTGAAGAATCCGGAGATGCCTCAAAGATTTTAAAGCTTTCTGCTCGGGAGAATTTGGGGTTTGAGGATGTTTATTTCACTGATGATAAAGCCCATCATTTAGAAATCGTTCGTATCATACGAAAATACCAACCGGAGATCATACTCGCCAATGCTGTAAGAGACAGGCATCCTGACCACGGTAAAGGCGCATCGGTCGTCTCTAAAGCTTGTTTTATCAGTGGCCTGAGACGCGCAGAGACTTTCTATGAAGGTAAATCCCAGTTGCCATGGAGGCCGAAGGCGGTGTACCACTATATCCAAAACGACTACATTCAGCCGGATTTTATTTTTGACATTACAGACTATTGGGAAATAAAGCTATCCAGTATCAAAGCCTTTCGCTCCCAGTTCTTTGATCCCCAAAACAATGAGCCGGAAAGTTTTATTTCCAAACCCGGTTTCTTGGAATTTATTGAGGCTAGGGCCAGGGATTTTGGACATCAAATCCAAGTGAAGTATGGAGAAGGATTTACGGTAGAGAGAATGTTGGGCGTAAATAACCTATTCGATATCCGGTAAAAGTTGAGC
>DATGMS010000400.1:0-14063 GCA_035307285.1 Cyclobacteriaceae bacterium | reverse complement strand
GCATTAAGGGGCGGTAAGCAAGAAGTGAACTCAATTTCTGGAAGAATGAACATCAAGATCGATGAATGTACTCCTAACGGCAAAACGGTAAGGATAAAAGGTAAAGGCATGCCTGTTTACGGCAAGCTTGGATATTTTGGAGACCTTTACGTTAGGCTTGTCATAAAGATGCCAGATACCCTTACGGCACAACAGAGGCAAATACTGCAGCAGCTGAAATAATGACAAAGGAAACGTAAAAAATGTCATTGGGCAATGTCAGTTTTTCAGTTTCATCACCGGCAAATTGCCCCAAATGCCATTGGTACTTAATTTGAATAAGGATAGACGAAACCATCATAAGAAGATGGTGGAAAAATAGATGTTAAACCCTAAATCTTTGAAGTTATGAACCTTACTAAAAGAAACAGCTTCCTCCCTTCATCAACTGCTCTGTTTGATGATTTCTTTACTAGGGATTTGTTTGATTGGTCCAAGACGGAAGGAAATGGTCTTGTACCCCGGGTGAACATTAAAGAAACCGACGATGGTTTCGCTGTGGAAATCGCTGCTCCCGGTATGAAAAAAGAGGATTTTCACGTAGAACTAGACAATGATATGCTTACCGTTTCTTCTGAGTCGTCAGAGAACCGTGAAGAAGAGAAGAGCAACTATACTAGAAAGGAGTTCAGCTACCATGCATTTAGAAGATCTTTCTACTTGCCCAACACGGTAGATGCCGAGCAGATAAACGGTAAATATACTGACGGCATATTGAGCTTGTGGATTCCTAAAAAGGAAGAGGCAAAGAAGAAGCCTGCTAGAATGATATCCATTAATTGATTCATTCTGATAAATGAGAAGGGCAGCCCGAAAGGCTGCCCTTTTTTTATTTACAAATATTTCACCCTGTATAGAAACATCGGGAAAGAATGGTAACTTATGCTTACTTCCAGCACAATAAAATATTAATTCTATGGAGATGAAACAGACAATCTTTTTTCTAGCAGCAGTAATGCTCGTCCACACCAGCTTGGCCCAAGTTACCATACCCTCGAAGGAAGTTCAGATCAAATCTGCCCTGATCGCTGCACCAGAAAAGCTTCGGGATGGAGCTATGGTGTATGGCTTCAGCAATCAGGGGGAGTTTGTGGAGCTGAGAGAAGGGACCAACAATATGGTATGTCTTGCGGATGACCCGAACAGCCCAGGTTTTAGTGTCTCCTGCTATCCTTTAGAGCTGGAGCCTTTTATGGCGCGAGGTAGGGAATTGAAGAACGAAGGAAAATCCTTTAAGCAGATATTCGATCAGCGGGAGGAGGAAGTGAAAAATAAGCAGTTGGAAATGCCTGTTGATGGCACTACGCTGTTTGTTTTCTATGCTAACGATGAATCGGCCTTTGATCCAAAGACTGGGGAAGTTCAAGGGGGAAATTTCCGCTATGTAGTTTACATTCCGTATGCCACTCAAGAAACTACCGGATTGCCGTTAAGCCCGGAGGCTCCAGGCATGCCGTGGATTATGGATCCGGGTACCCATAGGGCACATATCATGATCAATCCTCCTGTAATAAATGAATAATAAAAAACCATTAAGGAATGGAAGGGCTTTAAGGTTTGCTTTTTTACATCCTTAATTTTCATAATCCTTAATGGTTCTATGTATCTCTAAAAGTTCTTCCTTAACGGCTGAAGAATATAGCTTGCATCATGCTGACACTTGTGCCAACGCAGGTTAAAATAAAGAACGGTTACAGATCAGAATAATCGGCAGGGTACAACAGTCTGGCGTCATTTCGGTTCATGTTGTTTTGGTACTCCTCCATCACCTTCATTTTATCCCATTGAGGGTCGGTACTAAAAGCTTTCCAATGAGCCTTTTCTGATTCCATATCTTCAAAGGTGGTTAGATAGACCAAGTTCGGCATTCGCGCACCGGCAATTACTTCCGCATAGAAAACAGCATTGAATCCCAGACGGTCAAATATTTCAATCTCTCCGTCATTGAACATTTTTACCTTGTTAAGGTATTGTTTTTCAGTGGCACTTTCGTAGCTTCTCAATTCGTAAACGCGGTCCTTCTTCGGCCCATTTAATTTGGGTTCTTGAAAGTTGGGCATCCCCGTGAAAGCCCTCATTAGGGTAGTTTCGATACGCTTATAAGGAGGGTTGTCATGAGGGGCGTCGATATAGTCTTTTCCCTTTGTCAAGTATTGAGCATCTTTCTGCAATTTTCCTGGCAATTCTTCAAACTGCTGAAGATCCGTGTAAGGAACAAAGACATAAACCTTTGTGCCTGCCTCTTTTTCGTCAGAAAGGAGTGGCTTAAAGACGCCGACCTTCGCTATTCCTGCCTTGTGCAAAGCCGGTAGGTAAGCATTCGCCAAATAATTATCAAGCCGCTTCTCCTGTTCAGGGCTTTCGATGTGATAAATCTTTAATTCATAAATATCCCTACTTTGGGTCTGGCTATGGGCGAAGGGGATCATTAGAAATCCTAGAACGGCCATAAGGGTTGTGCTAAAGTTTTTTGACTTCATTTTTTATTTAGGTTGTGAATAAAACAAATATACTGCATTGGCTTGATGCCTTGAGACAATTGTGATAAAACACCCAGAAATATAGATAAGTGGAAGTATTAATAAGTGGAAAAAAAAATGGCTACAGAATATGATTTCCTGTAGCCATTCATACTATTGACCAAAAGTAACTGATCAACTGTTCCTTTTTTTATCTTCCTGTTTTGCTTTTTTCTCGGCTCTTTTTTCCTTTAGATTTTTGGCAGGCTCCTTTTTGTTGTTTTCTTTTCTAATACTCTTTTCCTTTGACATGGCCGTGTGAATTTAAATGATAGAAGCTCCCGCTTGGATGTTTGAAATGATTGGCATTTCTATGACCCAATAGATGGTGCTATATTGTATGAAAGGTAATACAATTATTTTGATAAAGCGAAAAGGATTTCTAGGCAGCAAGCAACAATTTTTTACGCTTGAGATACCGGAACGGCCAGATGAATTTGTCTTTCCATATGAAAAAAAGCTATATCAGACATCGGGGAGGATTGGTCATATTCTTTGATAAAAGGAGCTCTTACGGTGTGTTAAGTTTTGATAGACGGTTCAACTGTTGTTTTTGCTTGGTTATTGTAATATTCAAGTATATCTTTGGCTAAATGCATGAATACACCTGCGGTTTGTTATTAAATTGTTTCAGGTTAAGTTTTAAAAGAACATCACAATAACTGGAACTGACTGATCTTCCTATCTATCGGCTATGAGCAATACTACAAAAAACAGAATTTTGGCTATCGACGATGAGCCGTCAGTTTTGATGATTATCCAGCATTTTTTCAAAGAAAAGTTTGAGGTGGTGGTTAAAGACAATGCTGAAGATGGCATCAAACTGATGCAGACCGGGTATCTTCCGGATATTATCATCTGTGATTTGACGATGCCGAATATTGATGGGCTGGAGTTGGTGAGAATGATTCGTTCAAGTGGTTTTTTTTCAAGCATACCTTTGATCATGTTGTCTGCGACGGAATCGTCCGAGCAGAAAATCGCTGTCCTAAATGCTGGAGCGGATGATTTTATGGTCAAGCCTTTCAATCCTAAAGAACTTGAAGCAAGAATTAATTCGATTTTGAGAAGGACAGGAAAAAATTCTTTCCAGTATTAAAAATGGCGGAAAACCTAAAACCAAAAATCGCCATAATTTTGGAGGATAAAGAACTTGAATCTGAAATTGGCGCCGCTCTTGAAGAAGATTACGAACTTGATTTTTTCTCGAACGGTGTGGTTCTTTACAATAGCTTACAGCGTCAGAAGGAACGTTATACCTTCATTATCAGTGTCTCTGACTTGAAGGGCCTTCATGGGTTCCGCCTAAAAAAAACGATTGATAAATTGGGGTTTGCGCATATCCCATTCTTTTTGATTACTGATGTCATCAACAAAGAGGTGATCCAGGATTGTATACAACACGGAATCATAGATATCTTTCCTCTTCCATTCAGGCCAAAGGCTGTAAAATTTCGTTTGGATTTCTTTTTAAGGCACCCTGGAACATCTGCGGATAAAAAAGTTAAGACAGCGCTTAGGGATTTCAAAATGCCACTTGGCAAACGTGTTTTTGATATTGTCATTTCAGGTTTAGCCTTGCTGTTTTTATCCCCAATTTTCCTCCTTGTAGCAATTCTTATACGACTTGAGTCTCCCGGACCGGTGTTTTATTATTCTTATCGGGTAGGATCAGGGTACCAAATTTTTAAATTCTATAAGTTCCGGTCGATGCACATTGGATCGGATGCCCAATTAAAAGATCTCAAACATCTTAATCAATATGTTTCTGAGACGAGTAACTCCCCTGCGAACCCGGGTGCAGTTAAAGAGCTTTGCGAATTTTGCGAACAGGCAGGTGGGGGTTGCCTGCATCCTATATACGACGACAAGGACGTGTACTGCGAGAAGCTCTACGGCGCAGAAGGAAAAACGAAACGGGAATCTGCCTTTATTAAAATTCTTGATGATCCAAGGGTAACTAGGGTAGGTAAATTTATCCGGAATACCAGTATTGACGAATTGCCTCAGCTTTGGAATGTCTTGATTGGCGACATGTCATTGGTGGGAAATAGACCATTACCTCTTTATGAGGCGGAAAAAATCACTACCGATAAATATGCGTTGAGGTTTTTAGGCCCGGCTGGCATTACTGGTTTATGGCAAGTGGAGAAGCGGGGGAGAGGGGCTATGTCCGAGGACGAGAGGCTAAGCCTGGATAACGATTATGTTAAAAATTTCAACATTTGGTTTGATGTGAAGATCCTTCTTCGTACGATCCCTGCGCTGTTTCAAAGTGAGAATGTTTAATACGCTGCTGTATTTTTTCAGGCGCCCACTTCACTTACTTGTTTCTGTTGTGATTCTTGTATTTATAAAAGTTAAGGCTGACACATATCGAGATTTAATCGTGCTGGGTAATCATTATTTAAGGGCTTGTTGAAGCAGGGTCCAAAAAGAATTTACTCGAGCCTCCCACGTGTTTTTGGAAGCTTCTTCATTTCGTCTAATACTTTTTTCCATAGAATTCTCCTTCAATTCCCTTTCGATTCCGTCAGAAAATAACGAATGGTCCGCTTCTAAACTTATTAAGTGGCCAAACGCTTTGATATCTTCAGAAAAAGGTGTGGCAACTATCGGCTTTCCCGAAGCGAGGTATTCGTTGATTTTTAAGGGATAAATGCTTTTGGTGACGTCATTGATTAAAAAAGGGAGAATCAGCACATCAAAATGGGCCAGATACGATGGGAGTTGTTCCAGACGTTTGGGGCCAAGAAAATGTAGATTAGGGATAGCATCCAAATCAATAGATGTATGACCATAATGGTTGCGGGGTCCCACCATGACCAGGTTTTTGTCTGGATGAGCCTGGCAGATGGCTTGTATCAGATTATAGTCAACTCTGTGGCAGATATTACCGGTATAGCCGATGATAGGATGGGCTATGTTTTGAAGGTCTTCGGGCTTTTCCAGCTTATCTGTGAAGGCGGTTTTGAAAAGCTCAAAATCAGCGGCATTCGGAAGATATTCGACCTGCTTTCCAGATAAATCAGTGAGATCCTTTTGCAGCTGTTTGGAGGTTACAATGCTTAAATCAGCATGTTGTATGGCTATTTTTTCGGCCTCAGGACCATGTTTCTGCAGGTAAGCTTCCAAAGCCCGAATATTGTCCCGGGATTGGTACACCTTTGCCTTAATTGCGGAATCTTGTGGGGGGACGCTTAGGTAAAGTGGATTGAAGGAATTAAAAAAGATCAAGTCAGAATATCCAAGTTGTTTTATTGCCTTTTTAATGCTCCTCCACAATATTTTATCCGTAAGGGATGACATCTTTTGAAAAATCTTCCCTTTCGGCAGCCAGTTTATCGGAAATACAAGAGGGGGCGTCAGCGCATAAAGATTTCTATTAAATTCCTTAAGCTGAACAAGACCATTTTCCTTTCCTAGAAGCGCATTTTTTCTTTTAGTAACAGACGGTGTTTTTCTTGTTCTGACAAATTCTGTCCAAGTATATGGATAGTCCACATAAATTACAGTCTGGTTATTCGCGAAGGTTTTTGCAAGTGACCAAGAAGCTGAAGAAAAGTCCCCGTCCCATCTGGACATACTAACAATGACAATGGGGATTTCATGGAATGTGGCCATAGAGTAAATATGAGTTTTAAAAATAGGCTATTTTTTGGTTGATTTTAAGAATTTATTGAATTTAAATGTAAAAACATGAGTATTTTTGTGACGGGATTCACAAATTAATTTTTAAACCTTGATCATTCTTGAAATAATCGTTTATATCTGCTGTTTTTACCTCCTTTTTCCGCTTGGCTCTTCTGTTTTAAGTTTAATAATGAGTAAAAAGACTGAATTTGAAGGGAAAAAGGAATCAGATTTCGCCTGTATAATTACGGTGTACAAGGAAATGGATATCGCATGGCCTCTGGTTCGGTCGTTATTAGCGCAAAATTATCCACATTTCCACATCTATCTGGTGGCTGATGAGGTTGAAATGGTCCAGCCGCCTTTCTTTCACGAAAAACTAAGTTTTTTGAAGCCTGCAAAAGGGTTGAGATCCAAGGTTGCCTCCATCGACTATGCATTGAACAGGATAGACAAAACGCCCACCCATGTCGTTATTTTTGATCCTGATAATTTAGTTCCCGCCCACTTCTTAAGCGCCTTAGACACATATCATTCTTCCGGTTTTCCAGTAGTTCAGGGAAGGAGAATTGCTAAAAACATGAACTCAACTTATGCTGCCCTTGACGCATTAGGCGATTATTTTTATGACTACACGGTGAGAAAAGTTCCTTTTAGCCTAGGATCCTCTTCCGTAATTGCCGGTTCGGGCATGTCGGTTAAGTTTGATCTTTATCGAAAGAGCATTTCTAAAGAAATGGAGGAATTAAAAAGGCATGGAGTTGTGATCGCAGAAGATAAATCCTTACAGTTGATGCTTGTCAACATGGGGCATAGGATTGCCTATGCAGAGGAGGCAATTATTTTTGACGAAAAGGTGACTTCTTTTCATCAGGTGAGCAGACAGAGGAGTCGCTGGCTGAATAGCTATTTCAAGCACAGTGGCGAGGCACTACAATCACTATTCAAAGGGATTTTGAAAGGTGACTGGAATAGGATTTGGTTTTGTGTCACCACGCTTATGCCCCCCTTATTTATTCTGGTGTTGACATCCTTTTTTTTAGGTGTGTTTTTTCTGTTTGTAAATCTTCCTATGACACTACTATTAGGCTTGAGCCTAGGAGTGTTCTCAGCGGGATTTTTGATCATCCTTTTGCTTAACCATGCTCCCTCTAGAGTGCTCTACGCCATTCCTCACATTCCACTTTTTGTATGGGGACAAATTTCCGGATTACTTAATATTCGAAAAGCAAATAAAGATTTCAGGGCGACCAGCCATGATCATATTGTGGAGATCGATGAAGTCTGGCAGAATAGAAAAGAAGAATTCCGTCATCTTTCACACTTATGGGAGAAGTATCCGGATTGATCAATGGTGAATTAGTACTTTAAGTCATTTTTTTAACTTTTTTAAAAGCATCCTGAAAAGTTCCGGATAAAAAGTGACGCTCTGTACGAAAGGTTGCCAGTATCGGATAGGAATATAGCGTTGAAGAAAAATCTGTTTGATGACTGCTGTCACACAAACTGCCATGACCAATCCGTAGGCGGCTCCGTATAATCCAAAGCCATTGATGAAAAACCAGGAAAACCCCAATCCATAAACAAAAGTCCCCATTACCATAAACATATTAATAGACGGTTTGCCTATCGCATCCAAAATAACGCCTGATTGTCTATCAAAAGGGCTCAATATGGACATAAGAGCAACGATTCTCAAAAATGGAGCTGCCTCTATGTAATCACTTCCTGCAATAACAATTATAATATTCTCCGCGAATAAAGTAACTACAACGAAGAAAGGAAGGGTGATGCTCAACATCATGCCGATCGTTTTTTCAAATATAATTCCCACTTCCTTGATGTTATCCTTTTCATAAGCCTCAGAGGCTTTGGGGTAGGCGATAGAAGCAATTGAACTTACAGGAATGTCGATCATGTTCATCACCCTTCCTGCGGTATTGGCAATGGCCACCTGAACTGGGGATAGGAGGATACCCAACAGGAATTTGTCCATGCTTCCTGTAAGCATTGAAACCAAATTGGTACCGAAGACAAATTTTCCAAAGTGGAAGATTTGCGCCATTTTTTCCCTGTGCCAACCCCATTGGATGTCAAGAGTTCCTCGGACTTGGTAGTAAGAAACCACTGCGGCAATTGCAAAAGTTAAGTTTTGAATCCACGCTAGCTCAACCAAAGGGACGGTTTCACTTGTGAAATAGTAGAACATAATGACTAAAAAGAAAGGCAGACTCTTTGCAATTCCTGCATAAAAATAGGCCTTAAAGTCAAATTTGGCCTGCATCAAAATCAGGTTGTGGGTGTGCAGGATCAGCAAAGGTAAGACAAGGACGTATATTCTCAGAAGCGTGCCCAATTTCGGTGCGTTTAAGACCCTTTCCAGTAGGGGCGAAAAGCCCCATAGAAGGCTCATTAACGTGACAGTTAATGCAGCATTGAGAATCAATGCCGCCATTTGGATTTTTTGTTCTTCGTCCCGTGGTCGGTTGACCAGAAACTTTATCATTCCATTCTGGAGAAATCCATTCCTAGCCATATCTACAATGGCAATCACGGAGATCGATAATACCCAAACACCAAACTCAGCAGGACTCAGCATCCTTACCAAAATCATAAAACCTATAAAGCCCAAGAAAAAATTGGTGCCCCGGTGGAGCATGGTATAAAAGCCGCTTTTCAACCAGTATTTACGCTCACTCATTGGCTTGCCGATAGACTTCCTTGTATATATTGATGATCCTTTTGACCCTGGACGTATAGCTAAAAAGAGAGGGCCTGGCCAGTCCTTTTTCTCTTAAGCTTGATCTTACATCTTCTTTGCGTATAAGTATCCTGATGGTGTTAGCTATTGCTTCGGGATCAGTTGGGTCTACCAAAAGTGCAGCGTCCCCCGCTATCTCCGGCATGGATGAAGTATTTGAAGTAATTACAGGACAACCACAGGCCATTGCCTCCAATATTGGAAGACCAAAACTCTCCCGCAGGGAGATGTATAAGAAAAACAAGGCATTATTATAA
Source organism: Cyclobacteriaceae bacterium (assembly GCA_035307285.1). Classification (GTDB taxonomy): domain Bacteria; phylum Bacteroidota; class Bacteroidia; order Cytophagales; family Cyclobacteriaceae; genus DATGMS01. Next base: position 4,854 of record DATGMS010000400.1, on the reverse strand, counting down.
AGCAGCGGCATATTCGAATTCCGAATATACCCTGTTAAGTAAAGGTGGTCGCGGAGATCCTCCGCATCCATTTCCTTAAGAATCGGCAATAACACGTCATCACTCAAATCTGTAATGACGCATGGAATTGTTAATTCACCCTCTTCCTTTAAGATTTTCAGCGCTTGGATTAGCCCGGAAAGGTTTTTCTTCGGGTCAGTATTTCCTAAGAACAGGAAGTATTGATCAGGCAGGGCTACTTTATTTCTTTTTTTCTCAACCTGTTCAGCATCCAAGAGCTGGAAGTGTTTGCCGATCCCATTATAGACCACGTCAACTTTTCCCTGAGCCAAATTAAAATGCCTTCGGATTCTTTTCTCCTCAAATTTTGAAACAGTAAGTATTCTAGCCGCTTTATTGACGATGCGGGGAACATTCCACCTTCTATATAGGTTGCCCAGCCGTTGATACCAGCTACCGGATTTCCAATCCATCTTTTCGAGATAAATGATATCATGAAGTGTCAAGATGAGTGGAATTTGAAGATTTAGCGGGGCTGTATTGCTCGTACAGTGGAGGATATCCACCTTGTAGTCTCTTATCGCTTTGGGGAGGAGAATCTGCTCCCAAATCGGGTAGGGGCTTTTAGAAAGCGCCACAATCTTAAAATTGCGTCTCGGCTGTATCACCGAATCGTCTTCACCAGGGTTGACAAATATATAGTAGTCATTTACCTCATCCAGCTTTTGAAGATTTTTAATCAGCTCAATGGCCATCATGTCCATGCCATGCTTTTCTTTTCTGAAGATGCGTTGAGCCTCTATTCCAATCCTCATGTTTAATTTTCTGTTACCTTAGTGAGCTTTTACTTCCAGTTTTCTAATCAGCTTTGCAGGCACACCACCCACGAGCGTATAAGGAGCAACATCCTTGGTGACCACAGCACCCGCCGCAATGACCGCTCCTTCTCCAATCGTCACACCTTTCATGATCATGCAATTCATCGTGATCCAAGCCCAATCTTTAATAATAATTGGACTTTTCGTCCCCTCATCAGAAAAGTGGTCGTCAATTTTATGGTAGTCATTGTCTATAAAAATGCAATAGGGAGCAATCTGCACATTACTTCCTATCTCGATCCTGTCACTGACAGATATATGAGCCCCGTTGATCCTGGTGTTTTTACCAACTGTCAAAGTAGCACCTTTATCTACAAATATCTTTGTTTTATTAATATTAGACCAAATCCGAACTTCATCGCCTAGATGTATGGCACCAGCATTGACTATTAGTGGTTTTTGGTTGACGGATACAAGTTGGCCAGTCGATGTACATTTCCTTAAATACCATTTGGCCAGCAAAATTCGGCCGGCACTTCCCAGAACGGCACCAAGCAGGTGGATGAATCCCGAAGGCTCTCCATTGCTCTCTAGTTGTGTTCTTTTAAGGGAAACGCGTTCTTTTATAGTGTGGATTATCCTCATCATGCAAATTTTTTGGGAGTGTGAGGGCTGGTGTTTACCACCCTCGGTTTCTCTCCTTTATCCACGACAAGGCGTGGCATTTTATCGATATCATGATTGTTTACGTGCCAAAAGGCTCCCATTAAAAACGCTTTTAGCAGTCTAAATTCCCCTTTTAGAAGATGTGTCAAAAAATTTTTGGGAAATGAAAAAGACACGAAAAACAACAAACTGGAAAACCGCTGAATTCCCTTTGTAATTCTTCTTGTGTATAAAAGTCTGCCACGGGTCATATAGTAGGTACGTAATGCAGAATTGGGTCCCACTGTCATGGATTCTTTGTGATAGACTGTGGAAGTTCCAACGTAATAGACTTTGTAACCGGCCATTTTAATTCTTTCAACCCAATCATGTTCTTCATAATATAAAAAATAGATATCGGGGATTAACCCGACCTCTGATGCTACCTTCATGGGGACCATCATGGCTGCACCGTGGCCAAGAGAAGTCTCTCTAACCTCAGCATATTGATTTTGATCAATATCAAATGAGCCGATTGTTTCTCCGCGGATGGTGTAGGGGTTTATTCCGGTAGATCCGGCATATTGGATTGTTTTTTTGTCTTGGCTATTGAAAAACAATATTTTGGGGGATGCCACCCCAGCATTTGGGTTATTTTCAAACACTTCCACCAGCGGCTCTATAAAGGCTGGAACAACTTCGGTATCATTGTTTAAAAAGAGCAAATATTTCCCCTTTGCCTCAGCTATTCCTAGATTGTTTCCGCCTGCAAAGCCTAAATTTTTCTTGCTTTTAATTAATTTAACTTCGGGGAAAGCAGCGATAATGGGGGAGGGGTCCTCCAAAGAACCGTTATCCACAACAATCAGCTCAAAATTAGGATAGGTAACTTGTCGGAGGGAGTGCAAAAACTCCAAAGTCAAATTTACGCCGTTATAGTTAACGGTTATAATTGAGACAAGAGGTTGTTTCATGTTTTTGAAAGGTCAGTTTTAGATGAATCAATTTCTTGGTCAAGATCATGGGCAAGAAACAGGTAAGCCCAAGACATATATAAAATGACGCCGGTGGGGATCTGCCCCAACAGCGGATTCCCAAAACTTGAAGCGGCAATTCCTACATATCCGGCTAGCAAAGCGAGTAGTTTTTGGCGGAGCTTTTCGTCCTTTACCCTCATGGCTTTATATAAGCCGGTCAGTCCAATGTAGATCAAAAATCCCACATATAAATACAATCCAACCACACCGGTTTCAGCCCTTACTCTTACATACCATCCGTCGTTTGGGGTTTCTGCGAGCAAGGTGCCAGGGCTAAATCGTTCTCCCCATGATCCCGAGGTACCAATGCCTCCCCCAAAGGGCTTGTCCTTCAAATAATCCCTAATGATGACCCTGTTCGCGAGCCGGACCTGTAGAGAAGCATCGTTTGGATCCAGAGCGGTTCTCATTCTTCTCACCTGGTAAATATCATTAGCAATATTAGTGTATTTCAGAAACATGAAAGAGGCACCCATTACCAATACTCCCGCGGCCAGCAATTTGAAATTTCTTGAAGCAAATAAATAAACCAAAATTCCCGCAACCGGAACAATCAATGATCCACGTGTGCCTGAAATTATCATCGAAAAGTAAAAAACGATGGCACATATGGCAGCCACTATTCTTGTTCTTTTAGAAAAAGGCCCCAACGCAATTACAGTAGCTATTACTCCGGACTGTGCGATGCCAGATCCAAATTGACCCGCGTCAGAAAAAAAAGAAAACACCCTGAGCTCTCCGAACAGCACATGGGTACTGCGGTTTCTTCCCTGATTTAGCCAATTCGTTTCTGCGGCGTCGGGACCAAAATAAAATTGCTTGAGTCCCCATATCGAAGCCAAAACTGACAATAGAAGGATGATCTTAATAAACCTATCCAAATCTTTCACTTTGTTGGCGTACAACAGCGTAAGGGGTATCGCCAAAACCATATACAGCGCCAAGCCCCTGATGGCATATACCCAAGCCATAGTGCTTACAGCTTCGGGATTGAATACCTCAGCCGTACAATAGAGCATCCATATGGCTCCACCCCACATAAGACCGTTGTTCAATTTTGAAAAGTCAGCCTTCACAGATTGATGAAAAACTGCAATTAATATGGACGTGACTAAAAATAAATCCACAGATAGCCCCAAGGGGATATCTCCCACATATCGGATTATTCCTATGGCTAAAAAGGAACTGATTAGCGCCATATCCAATGCCCTACTGGGATGGCCAAACAAATAAAAGACGAAAGCCACTCCTATGGGGACTACAAAGAGAACAGCGACACCTAGCTCTTCCAAAAAGAAGACGGAGAGCGACAGCAACAAGACAGTGGATCCTATTGCCAAAAGCATGGTTGTTATCTTGCTGCTTAGTATCTGCATGGTTTAAAGTCAGGTCAGCAATCTCTTAGTGAATTTTCGCAGTCTGCTTCGTTTTTTAGGGATTTCGCCGATCATATCTTCAAGCTCTTCCTCTGCTGTGTTATTTAAAAATATAAGTTGGGGTTGAGCCAATCCTTTTTTAACATTTTCGAAGTACGCTTGATCCGAACTGCTCCAAGTTCTCCTGGCATCCATCACGAGTATATTTAGATCTGCCCGGTTCATCAAATCAAAATTGATGTTGGACAACTGAATGTTTGGATGCTCAAAAATGACCAATGCGCCAGTCGCTTCTCCAACTAATTGATTCCAACGCTTGTGTCCCGCGGGATCATTGGAATAGGTTAAATATTGACATCCTGCAATTCTGGACACCTGGGACTCCTCAGGAAGAATGAAGCTGACGGTATTCCCTTGGGAGAGGAGTTCTTCAATAAACTTTTGGGCTAAGAAAGTTTTCCCTTCTCCGGGTTCAATGCTGTAGAATAGGATAAGGTCTTGTGAACTGCTTTTACTAAGATAAATGGCGACCTGATTATAGAACTGCTTGATCAGTCGCTTATATAGCAGCGGATGAATATTGGCGCGAGCAGCTATCGACTGATCGAGCCAAACACCAGCCACTGGAATGTTGGTCAAGCTGTGTGCTCTTTTTGCAGATTTAACGGTTGAATCGAGAAACGAGAAAAGTAGGAGGGTGGAGATGACCATAAAGCCAGAACCCACAAATCCTCCGGCTACCATCATTTTTCTTTTAGACGGCAGGGGCTTTTTGGGTAGTATTGGCTCATCAATTAATTTTTGGGAGGAGGTAGTTTCAAGGTCATATTTTCTCAGTTGGGCTAGATTAAGACCGTTCAAAAGGCTAAGATATTGGTTTTCATTGACCTTTACTTCTCTTTCCAGCCTGTTTAACTCGGCTCCCAAGGGCGCAAAAGCGTTTATTTTCTCATTGATCTCTTCTTTTCTCTTCTTCAT